>NZ_JBSUGE010000005.1:0-122761 GCF_054064075.1 Vibrio sp. JZG10 | reverse complement strand
GCATTTATCCATCGTACCGCCTCCAAAGGCATTCATCCACGGGTAAACCCGTGGTTTTCTGTATCCACAGAATAAATCGACCCTTCTTAAGCCGAGGGTCACCTAGCCAACTGACGTTGTTAGTGAACTTGATTTTGTTCACATGTATATAAGCCAATCGCACTCTTTGCGGTTGGCTATTTTTTTATGTGGCTATTGCTCTTGCTCTCTTATCCTCTGACCGAGCTCGGTTGTACTTTTCTTGCCCACAACAGATTGTTTACTGTTTATAAAATTCAAATATTCGCCCACTAAACCATTAGAAATGCCAGTTTCAACAAAAACAAATCACCTACATAAAATAAAACCAAGAAAACACCCCCCAAAAAAAGAACAAATAACGTCCAAACCAAAAACCTCACCATGAAATCGTTTTCTTTTCATAGAAATCGACTGAACAATCCAGAGTTATAGATAAATTTAATCCATAAAAACAAATAGCAATTCAAAACATTCATTTCACATAGAAAACCTGTCTATAAATCATAGAAAATACGTAAAAATAAACTTTTCACTTTTAGAAATTAAAAGCCAAGCCATTGTTATTAAAATAAAAAACAGACACCAAAAATCAAGCAAACGTTTAAATTGCAATTTTATCATTGACTATTAAATTTACATCACGATAATACGCGCCGTTTACCTGAAAACCAGGTGCTATAATTAATATTTCAATGTGCGGAGGTAATAATGGCTGGAGACAATAACTACAGTCTTGGACCAGTTCCCAACACGGCCAGAAAAGGCTTGGCATCACTAACCATGGTGATGTTAGGACTCACTTTTTTCTCCGCAAGTATGTGGACAGGGGGTTCTCTCGGTACTGGGCTCTCCTTTAATGATTTTTTCCTCGCTGTTCTCATCGGTAACCTAATCCTCGGTATTTACACTTCTTTCCTCGGTTACATCGGCGCTTCTACTGGTCTCTCTACTCACCTTCTTGCTCGTTTCTCTTTTGGTTCTAAAGGCTCTTGGCTTCCTTCCGCTCTTCTTGGCGGTACTCAAGTTGGGTGGTTTGGAGTTGGTGTCGCGATGTTTGCGATTCCGGTGCATAAAGCAACGGGCATCGATACCAATACTTTGATCCTTGTATCCGGTTTGCTCATGACCGCGACCGTTTACTTTGGCATCTCAGCACTGATGGTGTTGTCAGCAATCGCCGTTCCCGCGATTGCGCTACTTGGCGGCTACTCTGTCATCGAGGCAGTAAAGAGCGTTGGCGGTATAAGCGAACTACAACAGGTTCAACCAACCGAGCCACTCGATTTTTCAATAGCTCTCGCGATGGTTGTCGGCTCTTTTGTCAGTGCTGGTACATTAACGGCGGATTTCGTACGCTTTGGTAAAAAGCCGCGCAGCGCCGTGATGATCACCATGGTGGCATTTTTCATCGGTAACTCGTTAATGTTTATCTTTGGCGCGGCAGGTGCGTCGGTGACGGGTCAATCAGACATCTCTGAAGTGATGATTGCGCAAGGTCTTCTTATTCCAGCTATCATCGTTCTTGGCTTGAACATCTGGACGACCAACGACAACGCGCTCTACGCATCGGGTCTTGGATTTTCCAACATCACAGGCTTACCAAGTAAATACATCTCAATGGCGAACGGTCTTGTTGGCACACTTTGCGCTCTCTGGCTCTACAATAACTTTGTTGGCTGGCTGACCTTCTTATCTTTGGCAATTCCACCGATTGGCGGCGTGATCATCGCTGACTTCTTCACGAACCGTAAACGCTACGCAAACTTTGAAGCCGCCCAATTCCAAAACGTTAACTGGGCTGGCATTATCGCTGTCGTGATTGGCGTTGGTGCGGGACACTTCCTGCCTGGCGTAGTGCCGATTAACGCTGTACTTGGCGGCGCAATTAGCTTCCTGATTCTTAATCCTATTCTTAACAAAAAAGCACTGGCTACACAGCCAGCGTAAGGAACCATCATGACAACACTACTGATCAAAAACGTAACGCTAAAAGGACAAGAAGGTCTGCAGCAAATTTTGATTGAAGATGGTCAATTCAAGCGCATTGAAAGCAACGATGTGGAGCTTAGTCATAACGGTGACATCATCGATGCTGAAGGCGGTATGGCGGTTGCGCCTTTCTGCGAGCCACACATTCACTTAGATACAACTCAAACCGCAGGCGAGCCAAGCTGGAACAGCTCTGGCACATTGTTTGAGGGGATTGAACGTTGGGCTGAGCGCAAAGAAATGCTGTCGATTGAAGACGTGAAAGCGCGCGCAAAACAAACCTTAAAATGGCAGATAGCAAACGGCGTACAACACGTTCGTACCCACGTCGATGTTTCAGACCCTACCCTAATTGCCCTAAAAGCGATGGTAGAAGTACGTGAAGAGATGAAAGAATGGGTAGATATCCAAATCGTCGCCTTCCCGCAGGAAGGAATTCTCTCTTACCCAAATGGCAAAGAGCTGCTAGAAGAAGCCGTCAAATTAGGTGCAGACGTTATTGGCGCGATTCCACACTTTGAATTCACACGCGAATATGGCATTGAATCGCTGCACTACGTGTTCGAATTAGCGCAAAAATACGACCGCCTGATCGACGTGCATTGTGATGAAATCGATGACGAGCAATCTCGCTTTGTTGAAACGCTGGCAGCATTAGCGCACAAGTTCGATATGGGAAGTAAAGTCACGGCTAGTCACACAACAGCGATGGGTTCCTACAACGGCGCATACGCATCTCGCCTGTTCCGTTTATTACGCATGTCCGGTATCAATTTCGTGGCAAACCCTCTGGTGAACATTCACTTACAAGGCCGTTTTGATGATTATCCGAAACGTCGTGGCGTAACACGAGTAAAAGAGATGCTGAATGCCAACATCAACGTCTGCTTTGGACACGATGACGTATTCGACCCATGGTATCCACTTGGTACAGCAAACATGCTGCAAGTGCTGCATATGGGTCTGCACGTCTGTCAGGTGATGGGTTACGACCAAATCAACAACTCACTGGATCTGATCAGCACCAATTCAGCACGTACACTGAACATTCAAGACAAGCACGGCATTGAAGAAGGCAAACCAGGTAGTTTACTGATTCTTCCCGCAGAAAATGGTTTTGACGCAGTACGTCGCCAAGTGCCGGTTCGCTACTCTGTTCGTCACGGTAAAGTGATTGCAGAAACACAGCCTGCGACAACTCATATTCATCTTGAACAAGCAGAGCAAGTAACGTTCAAACGCTAAAAAGATCGGCGAAACGAAAAAGGCCTGACGACATCGTCAGGCCTTTTTTCTACTGGTAAACATCACTGCTCGCTCTGTCTATTCTTATCTCATAAACCGCTGAACACATTGAAAGGTCATATAAAACGGCTCAGTACCAAACGTTGCATAAGGTTCTGATGGCTAAATCTCAATTACACTATTGAACTTGGAAATTCCTCTCTGCGTTCGGCATACTTCTGCCTTCACTTTAGTTGTAGATATAACTCATGACCTTATTAAGCCAGATAGAATCGCAATTTTTGGAATTTATGCAGCAAGAGATGCAAGTCGATGCGGCGCACGACATAAGCCATGTTCAACGGGTCGTAAACACTGCAAAAAAACTGGCTGTAGAAGAAGGCGCCGACTTATCTATTGTGCTTCCCGCCGCCTATTTACATGATTGTTTTACCTATCCGAAAGATCATCCAAACCGCAAGCAGAGCTCAATCATTGCAGCCAAAAAAGCGGTCGCGTTTTTAGAAAGTATCGATTATCCGCAGCAATACCATGATGCCATTGCCCATGCGATAGAAGCACACAGCTTTAGCGCTAATATCAGACCCAACACATTGGAGGCAAAAGTCGTTCAAGATGCCGACCGTCTGGACGCTTTAGGCGCAATTGGCATTACTCGCTGTATACAAGTGAGCACTGAGTTTGATGCGCAACTTTACGATGACAAAGACATCTTTGCTCAACAGCGAGAACTCGACGACAAACAATTCACTCTGGATCACTTCCAGACCAAGTTATTCAAAATCGCCGAAACCATGAACACAGAGTCAGCAAGACGCGAAGCGCAAAAACGCAAAGCCTTTATGCAAGCGTATATAGAGCAATTACACGACGAGGTGACAGCGTAAATGTCTGAAAGCCATACGTTAATTAAAGAGCTTAAACGCCAGCTAAAGTTAGCTGGGCTGCATTATATCGATGTTGCACAACACCTTGATTTAAGTGAAGGCAGCGTCAAACGGTTACTCGCTGAAGGTCAACACATTAGCCTTGAGCGCTTAGAGCGAATTTGCCAATTGATTGGTTTAGAAATGGCGGAACTGTTTAAGCTCGCGGCTGCGCACAATAAAGGTCTAGAGTCGCTAACGTTAGAGCAAGAAAAGCAGTTGGTTGACGATAAAGCCCTGCTACTCGTGGCGATCTGTGTTGTAAATGGTTATCAGTTTGAACAAATCGTTCAGCAATACACCTTCAATGAGTTGGAACTGGTGCAAAAGCTGGCTCAGTTGGATCGTCTGAACATCATCGACTTGCAGCCAAATAACAAAATTCGTTTGCGTATATCTCCGACATTTAAGTGGCAGATGGGAGGCCCTATTCAACGTTTCTTCCAACAGCAAGTTCAAGATGCCTTTTTCCAAAGCTACTTTTCCGGTGAAGATGAAAAGTTGTCCATGGCAACAGGATTGATGAGCGTACCAACCAACAAGAAGCTGCAACAGAAACTGCAAAAGGTCATCGATGAGTTTTATCAGGCTTGCCAAAGTGATAGCCCTCTCGATATGGACGAAAAACACGGCACCTCTCTGGTTATTGCGATGCGTCGTTGGGCGTTCCCTCTGTTTGAACCATGGGAAAGAAAACCCACTCAGAAGTCTCGAAATTAGTAACTCAATAAACAAATGGAAATAGAAGTAACGAATTTCGTTACTTTTGGTGGCATACAACGTCACTTGAAAGAGAAAGCTGGTTTAATCGTTCATTGAGCATAAAGTGCTTCCATCTCATTCGACTTTGTTTAATCGGGGCCCGTATGTTTTTCTCAAAACGCTTTTTTCCTTACTTTGTGACGCAATGCCTTGGCGCACTCAATGACAACATCTACAAAAACGTTCTGTTATTGATGGTGACATACAGCCAAATTGATAACCTACCAATATCCGTCAATCTATTCGTTAATTTGGCGGCAGGCTTATTCATCCTACCTTTCTTTCTATTCTCAACGCATGCTGGTGCCGTCGCTGACAGCATGGACAAAGCCAAATTAATACGACGTCTAAAGCTCATCGAGCTGGCTATCATGTCTTGCGCAGCAACCGCTATTGCGACCCAAAGTGCTATGCTGATGCTGGTTCTGCTGTTTATGACAGGCACTCAATCGGCCTATTTTGGTCCCGTAAAATACGCCTTGCTACCACAAGCACTCAAACCAAATGAGCTTGTTAAAGGAAATGCTTGGGTTGAAATGGGCACGTTCCTTTCGATTCTTATAGGTACGCTTAGCGCAGGCCTGCTGTTAGCCATTCCTAATGGTACCTTGATTGCTTCTTGTGTCGTGATTGCCTTGTCTTTGCTTGGTTTTATGAGCAGTGTGAATATTCCAACGATGCCTAGCCAATCGAATGACAAAGCGAAATTTGAACCGATTTCTGGTTTAAAGAACACGTTAAAAGTGGCAAAAAAACAGAGAGGCATTTGGATGTCTATTCTAGCCATCAGTTGGTTTTGGTTCATGGGTGCGACTTACCTGACTCAATTCCCTAACTTTGCGCGTGAACATTTGTTTGCAGACAGCACTGTCGTTTCTTTACTGTTGGCATTGTTTTCCATTGGTATCGCTACAGGCTCTTGGTTGTGTGAAAAGCTCTCTTTCAACCACGTTGAGCTTGGTATTTTGCCATTCGGTATCCTTGGTCTGACAGTCTTTGGCGTCGACTTGCTATGGGCAGTCCCAAGTTATCCATCACTTCCGGTGCACTTTTATGATGTGCAAAACTTCGTTGCCGAATCCAAACATCTGCGCGTCATGATTGACCTATTCCTTGTTGGTGTAAGCGGCGGTGTCTTTATTGTTCCTCTTTATGCGTTCATCCAATCGCGTTCAAACAAAGGTGAATGTGCACGTGCCATTGCTGCTAATAACATCATGAATGCGTTGTTTATGGTGGTGTCTGCTTTGGTTTCGATCGTTGTACTCAGCGTACTAGAGCTTTCTATTGTGGAACTGTTTGCCATGATGGCAATAGGCAACTTCTTCGTGGCAATCTATGTCTATCGTCAAGTACCGGAATTTACACAACGCTTTATCAGTTATTTACTCAGCCATTGTATGTATCGTGTGTCAGTAAAGGGGCGCCAACATATTCCTGAACAAGGTGCTGCGTTAATCGTGGCTAACCATGTTAGCTATGTCGATGCGTTGATTTTGATGGGAACCTCTACTCGCCCGGTTCGTTTTGTGATGGACAAGTCCATCAGCGAGCTGCCTGTTCTTAAATATGTTTTCCGTCATGCCGGTGTTATCCCTATCTGTTCCCCACGTAAGTGTGCCGATACTTACCGACGAGCATTTGAGCAGATTGAACAAGCGCTAAACGACGGTGAAGTTGTCTGTATCTTCCCTGAGGGTCGTTTAACGTCTAACGGTGAATTGGGTGAGTTTCGCCCTGGTGTGGAAAAAATCCTTGAACGTAACCCTGTTCCTGTCATTCCTATGGCGTTAAAAGGGCTTTGGGGTTCTTTTTTCAGCCACAAAGGCGGACATGCTCTCACAAAACGACCGACTCGTTTTTGGTCAAAAGTGGATGTTGTAATCGGTGAAGTGTTAAGCCCAGCTTCTTTAAATCGTCATCAATTGCAACAACAAGTACAGGATTTACTGGGCTGATACGCTTGCTATACCGATCAAACTTTGCAGCAAAACGTAAATATGCACCACAAAGCACAAGTAGTTCCTTGTTAATTAGAGTAGGATATCTACGACGTCATAAATCTAGGAGGTATTATGAGAATCATCATCTTACATGGTCTTTATATGCATGGACTGGTCATGCAACCTCTTAGCCAAAAGCTGCGAAAACTCGGATACGAAACGCAAGTACTCAGCTATAACACTGTTGCTATCGATGAGTCTTCACTGTTTGATTCTATTGATCATTCGCTTAATCCACTGACCACAAACGTGCTCGTGGGGCACAGCCTGGGAGGCTTGATGATTAAGCGCTATCTCGCCAACAGAAAACCGAGCACTAGCTTAATCTCTCATGTTGTCGCTATCGGTTCGCCTCTTAAAGGCGCGTCCATAGTAGGTCGGATTCAAGATCTCGGGTTGGGTGCCATTTTAGGCAATTCGCCACACCACGGATTAAACAAACATGATGACGCGTGGGCTTTTCCGCAAAAACTCGGCAGTATCGCAGGAACGATGCCGATTGGCGCTCGCCCATTGTTGATCCGTAATGACAACACCATGTCGGACGGTACCGTTACCGTAGAAGAGACAAGACTGGACGGTATGCAAGATCATATCGAAGTGAAGCAAACGCATACGAGCCTGATTTACAACACCTTCGTGCCGCAGCAGATTGATCACTTTATTCGCACAGATTATTTCCGTCGATAGCACACTTTTCCATCATACAGATGGAATCGACTTTCCAAGCTATTCAGTTCGCAGTACTATCCTAGCTCCACTTCCTCACAACTTGGATGAAGTGGCACATTTTTAATTGTTCTCAGGGCGGGGCGAAATTCCCCACCGGCGGTATACTTTTTCAAGTGAGCCCGCGAGCGCTCGATTCGTCGAGGTCAGCAGATCTGGTGAGATGCCAGAGCCGACGGTTATAGTCCGGATGAAAGAGAATAAGAATACACCAGTATCGCGAGTAAGATCGCGTTGAATGCTGGTGCACTTCTTTTTGATCGTATTTTACGACGATCTCTCATACCGCCCTGATTCTGGTGAAATTTAGGAGTTAACCATGAATCAGTCATCACTACTTGCCGAATTCGGCGACCCAATTACTCGCGTTGAAAACGCACTTATCGCTTTAAAAGAAGGCCGTGGCGTACTGCTTCTTGATGATGAAGATCGCGAAAACGAAGGCGATATCATTTATTCAGTCGAGCACCTCACCAACGAGCAAATGGCGTTGATGATCCGCGAATGTAGCGGCATCGTTTGTTTGTGCTTAACAGATGCTCAAGCGGACAAACTGGAACTTCCTCCAATGGTAGTAAACAACAACAGCGCAAACCAAACCGCATTTACGGTTTCTATTGAAGCGAAAGTTGGTGTAACAACGGGTGTTTCAGCAGCAGACCGGGTGACGACCATTAAAACGGCGGCAAACCCGCATGCGAAACCTGAAGATCTTGCTCGCCCGGGCCACGTATTCCCTCTGCGCGCACGTCCAGGTGGTGTAATGACTCGCCGTGGTCACACAGAAGGTACGATTGACCTGATGCAAATGGCAGGGCTTCAACCCGCTGGCGTACTATGTGAAGTGACCAACCCAGATGGCACGATGGCAAAAGCACCAGAGATCGTTGCGTTTGGTCGCCTGCACAACATGCCAGTGCTGACGATTGAAGACATGGTAATGTACCTAAACCAGTTCGAGTTGAAACTGGCATAATTAAATCCCAGCTCAGAAAGAAGCCGCGCATTTGTGCGGCTTTTTTGATCGATCCTCTTTGCGCTTGAGTAGTTATACTTATTGAAAACAAAGGGAACAACACCATGAAAGGATTACTGAAACTCGTCGCTCTCGTTGGCTTTATCTCCATGACTTCGCTTACTCTTGCATCTGAGTGCCCTGATATTCTTCAAGGTAAGCAAAGGTTGTTAAACTCAACAGAAGAAGTCGATCTATGCGAAAGCTTTAAGGGAAAGACACTACTAGTCGTCAATACAGCAAGCCAGTGCGGCTTCACTCCTCAGTTCGAACAGTTAGAAACCCTCTATCAAACTTACAAAGAGCAAAACTTCACCGTTATCGGTTTCCCGAGTAATGACTTCCGACAGGATAGAGGAAGCGAAACAAACACAGCGAAAGTCTGTTATCTCGATTACGGGGTCACCTTTCCAATGATGGCTCGCTCCTCAGTATTAGGCGTAGATGCAAACCCCGTATTCAGCGAGATTACTAACCAAGCTGGCATCAAACCAAAATGGAACTTCTATAAGTTTCTAATTAGCTCTGAAGGCAAAGTTATTGCCACTTTTCCAAGCTCCACATCACCGACAAGTACTACGCTTACCAATATGATAGAGCAACAATTGTAAGGTGACGACCATGACAACACGCTCAACCATGCTACAACTCGGTTACTTAGGCCTGGTTCCATTTGTGTTTAGTTTAGGGCTGATTTTCACTGACATTTCACTCTTCAATTTAAGTGGCCAGCAATTTTTCATCGCTTACAGTGCCGTAATATTAAGTTTTTTATCCGGCATACTCTGGGGGAATGGCATTGAGCATTACTACCACCGCCTTAGCAGAAATATATTAATTCTCAGCAACCTTTTTGTCTTACTCGCTTGGGGCGCATTATTGCAGGGTCACAAACATTACGCGGTCGCTACCCTACTCTTAGCAATTGGGTATCTTGCTGTTTGGTATGCAGAAAAACTCGTGAGGAAAGTCGAACAAGACGCCGAGCCCAAGGGATATCAAGGAATGAGGAGCAAACTGACCTTCGGCGTAATCGTAATGCACGGATTGGCTTTAGTTTCATAACCTGGTCTGTCCAGTACTAAGATCACAAAAAAACGTCTTTTTATAAAACAATGTTCATTTCGTGAATGCACACATATTTTGAACACTGTTTTGTTTCATTTATGAATCAATCCACATATAAGTAATTCAAAGCATTCACAAAGGATATGAATATGTTTTTTCGCAAACTTTTGTTTAGCACTGCGATGATCAATGCAACGACAGGTTGCGTGTCTTACCAGGCACAACAAGCCGCCGCTCAAACAGTAAATAATACAGGAGCCGTGCTTACCAATGTGATTAAAACTACGATTGCTCAGCCATGTAATGTTGCAATCACTGCTGCTAGCTTGTTTTATCCGCATGCCATATTTATGACTAGTGTTCCGACTCAAGCATGTACAAGCGTTCTTAGATAATACGAAAGTGATAAGCATAAAAAATGGCGACTCTATCGTCGCCATTTTTAAGCATCAATACTATTTATAGTTACAGCGTCAATAAGTAATTAACTAATTGATTGTACTCGTCGTAAGTACGAATTTCGTTGGCCAAAACAATGTATTTATTGTTCACAACCACACCCGGAACCCCTCTTAACGTGCTGGCAGAGAATTGCTTATCAAAGCCCTTCTGCATTGAGTTTACGGCAAAGCTATTGTAAGCGGCATCAAACTTCTTACCTTCTACGCCATTATCAACGAAGAGCTGTTTCAGCTCAGCTTCATCTTTTGGCGCTTGTCGCTTTTGATGAATTTGGGCAAACATGGCAGGAATCATTGTATCTTCAACCCCGAGCGACACCATCGTCGCGTAGGACTTGGCCATCGGAATCGCCATATCTCCGCCCATGAACCCCACATGTACCTTTTCAAACTTTGCCTCTTTTGGCAGAGCAGGTTTTAAACGCTCAATAAGCGACTCAAACTTGTAACAATGTGGGCAATAAAAAGAAAAGAATTCCGTCACAACAGGTTTCGATGCTTTCTTAACATCCAGAACTTTGTAGTGCTTCCCTTCTTCAAATTGCGCTGCGTGAGCGGTAAAAGTCAGTAAAAGTGCACTACATAAGGCAAGTAGTTTTTTCATTGTTTATTTCCTTGTGGCATTCAAATGCCAAATCATTTCATTTGGTAAAAAGGGGGGACCCCAAGTAATTTGAGATGGGAAATTAAACAATCGGAGGGCGATAAAGCTTGGTGATCACTGTCACTACTTTTTCGACTAGAGGCCTATCAATCAATGCAAGGCTATAAGGAAGAAGCAGTAAGTCGTTTTGAGATAAGTTGGCGGGAATTTTGACCATGCAGGAAGAGCTACAACTCGTGTGAGATTGTTGTGCCTTATTGATGGCTGACTCATCGTGATGTAATTCTACGCAGTCGTCATTGACGCCAAGTTGTTTGTGCAGAGCAGCCTGTTGAACAATAATATCGCGTACTTCAATTGTTTTCACCGGGGCTGAAGCCTTTGCCATAGGAGCGACACTGCTCAAAAGCATAGCGGCTAAACAAACTATCGCGGTCAACAATGTACGGTTAAACTTCAACATAGCTACATCAACAAAAATGGTGATTTAAGATAATACATGATAACGATTTGACTTCAAGATACGGACTCTGAGTTCCGCCTCACCTAAAAACTTGGTACGTTAACGGTTCCATATCCTTGAGGCTTCTCAATACCGCTCCCCTCTACACGAACTCATAGCGATTAAGCTATTCATCATTTAGATAGTTCTTCACCTGATACCAGCGACAATTCGATAAAACTTGAAATCGTTATGAAACACGAGTAATAGTTAGAACAGTTTTTGTACGAACAAGGAAAGATCAATGCTTAAAAAGAGATTCTTTAAGACAAAAGATGAAGTTGAAGTCACGTTCGAGCTAGATAAAGACCAGTGGGACTCCATCCATATTGCTGGAGATTTTAACAACTGGCAGCCAGAACCGATGAAGTTAGTGAAGAAAAGCCGTCAATTTAAATTTAAAACGCGCTTACCTAAAGAGCAGAATGTTCAGTTCCGCTACTTGCTCAATGATGCAAAGTGGGAAAACGATCCTCAAGCCGACGCTTATGTTCCCAATGCTTTTGGCAGCGACAACAGCGTCGTGTGCACCACCGAATAAAACGTAAGTTCACTCTAATATTCCATATTAAGGCGCAGCAGTTGCGCCTTTTTTAGCCTCTTCATAATGTGATTAATGATTAAGTTTGAATCATTACTTGGGGTATTTATCGAATCAACTCATCCGATAACCTTATTCTGAGAAAGCTTTATTTGAAATAATTCGTAAATTTGTTTAAGTTCCAGTGATATTAAATATTGTATACATCACTCAAATGAACGCACAACAAGTCAAACCATCTTTAATCATCGTGGAAGACGATCCCAAATTACAAGCTATGCTGGGAGAGTATTTTGTTGAACAAGGTTTCCAGGTCAAATGTATCGACAACGGGACAGACGCACCGGAAGCGATTATTGACACACAGCCAGACGTGGTTTTGTTAGATTTGATGCTACCTGGACAAGACGGCCTGAGCGTATGTCGTCAAATCCGTGAATGCTACAAAGGCAAAGTGTTGATGCTGACAGCGAGTGATGACGACTTTGATCACGTCGCCGCATTAGAAATTGGCGCCGATGACTTTGTTACCAAGCCAATCAAACCTCGCGTGCTGCTGGCGCGCATTCGCATGCTATTGAGAAGAAAAGAGGCAGCCTCTACCGAGTCCGAAAACGGTCTAAAAATTGGAGTGCTGTGTTTAAACCGATTACGTAAATCATGCGTCATGAACCAGGAAGAAATTGCGCTGACTGACGGTGAGTTCGATTTATTATGGGTTCTCGCAACACACGCAGAAAAAACACTCTCACGTGAGTGGTTAACGAAAACACTACGTGGTATTGAGTACGACGGTACAGATCGCACCATTGACAACCGTATTGTGACATTGAGAAAAAAATTAGGCGATGCCTCTTGCTCTCCACAAAAAATCATCACGGTTCGCGGCAAAGGCTACCTATTTATGCCTGATGCATGGAATGAATAATGAGACGGATTTATCTGGAAAGCTTTGTCGGTCTTATCATTCTATTTATGGTGAGTTTGTGGGGTTACGAATTCTTGGTCTATGAGATCAACACAGATTACGATTACCTGCTACAAGAGCAAGAAGGTCAAGCTTTCCACGATCTTATCTATCCTATCTACGAAGAGCACGGACTAGAATACACTCAACAACAGCTTGAGCAATTTGCCACGTCCAGCCATCGCTTGTTGATTCCTCACATGCTAGAAGAACTTCCAGAGGACATCAGAAAAGCATTTGAAAGTGACACCTCTGTTAACGTGGCTTACGACGAAGAAAGGGATATATGGTTCCGCCTAGATGCAGACACCCCTATTTTCAAAATGATCGATGATCCAGATAGCTCAGTTATTCAGGCGATTAACTTTGATGACAACATTGTATGGTTATTCTTTTTAGCCGGATTTGCTCTGTATTGCATACTGCTGATCTGGTTTTTGAGTCGTCGAATTCGTGAGTTAGAAAGAGTCACGGTCGAGTTTGCTTCAGGCAACTTCAAAGCACGAGCAAGCACCTCAAGCGCCAAATCCGTTGGGACACTGAACAAAAGCTTTAATACGATGGCTGACAAAGTTTCTCGCCTGATCACTAGCAATAAAATGCTGACCAATGCAGTTGCGCATGAATTACGCACTCCTATTTTTCGTTTACAGTGGCAAGCTGACTTGTTATCGGACTCTACATTAACCGAACAACAGAAAAAGCATGTACGTAGTATCGTCGAAGACATTGACGAGATGGAAGACATGGTTGAAGAGCTGCTTTATTACGCCAAAATGGAACGCCCAGATACGGCGTTGCAAACAGAAAACGTAGCACTCGCCAAGTTAGTTAATGAGTTAAAACAGAGATGGCAAAAAGAGACCAAATTATCTATCTCACTCAATGAAACAAACTCTGAAAACGCGCGCGCATTCGCCGATCCAAAACTGCTAAAACGTGCTTTGGATAATCTGCTACGCAATGCAATGCGATACGCAAATACTCAAATTATGGTTGAGATAAAAAGTGATCAGCAAAGCTGTTTAATCCATGTACATGATGATGGTATAGGTATAGAAGAGCAGCATTGGCCTCACCTTTTTGAAGCATTTTATAGCGCAGATGAATCCCGAAACAAGAACACGAGTGGATTTGGGCTCGGTTTGGCGATCGTCAGGCAGATAATGGAACTTCAACATGGTGAGGTTTCGATTTCTCATAGCCCACTTGGTGGTGCTTGCTTCACACTTCGTCTTCCAAAATCAGACAGTTAAGTTAACGTCTTTCCTCCTTTACAGAAGACGACACTTCAATACACTCCAGCGACAGAGCTCAGCAATAAAACAGTGTACATTTAATCCATAAATTCACAGAACAAATGGATAATACTCATGTACAAACCTTTTATTCTGGTTATGACGCTTGCCTCTACTCTTAGCGCTTGTACTTATAATCAAAAGCCTGTTGTCAACATGACTAATGTTGATCCTGCTAAATATGAACAAGATTTTCTTTATTGCCAAGGGTATGCGGACAACGTAGACAAAACGGAAGCTGCAAAATCTGAAGCTGCTAATGGCGCAGTTACAGGTGCACTAATTGGGGCAGCAGCTGGAGCGCTAGAAAGCGGGATAGGTGGGGCTGCTGTAGGTGCCGCTGCAGGCGGTGCTGTAGGGGCTGGGGCCGGAGCGTTGAGTGGAAGCAATGACTCCACCAAGACACAATCTCTCGTACTGCGAAAATGCCTTCAGAATAAAGGCTATACCGTCTACGACCTTGATTAATTCAACTCTTTTTTCTTATTCAAACCCTATATCGTTGTGTGATGAATGCCATTCACAAATGTTTCACGCAAGAACGATTAGTCTCTTTTCATCGTTTGGATAGATGCACAATCTAAATTATTAAGCAGTAGTAAGGTCATATTTTGAAGCCAGGTAAAACAGGTCTACGCCGTGTCATGGATGCGACCGGCTATTCATTTCAGGGATTGAAAGCCGCATGGAAATACGAAGCCGCCTTCAGACAAGAATTGATTCTAGCCTTAGTGCTTTCCGTCTGTGCTTTTTTCCTTCCAGTCACCACATTTGAAAGAGTACTGATGATCAGTAGCCTGTTATTGGTCCTGATCGTCGAACTTATTAATTCCGCCGTAGAAGCGGTTGTCGACCGTGTTAGCGATGACTGGCACGAGCTCAGTGGTAGAGCCAAAGATATCGGCTCGGCTGCAGTATTTGTTGCGCTCACTCTTGCCCTTTTTGTTTGGGCTTCGTTCTTGCTCTAATTTTGATTCAAGACATTTACTTATGAAGACACATAATTTGCAACAGAAAGGTATCTCGTACGTTACCTTTACTTTCTTGTTGGCACTCTATTTCGCGCTGGTTGTAAACATTCCTATTTACAAAGAGCTGAATGGTATTTTTTCAAGCCTAGATAATGTCAAAATTGGTTTTATTATTACGATACCCATTTTCTTTCTTGCCGCGCTCAATTTCCTTTTTAACTTATTTAGTTGGCCTTGGGTTGGAAAGCCATTCTTTATTATTTTGCTCATAATTTCGAGTATGGTTAGCTACGCAAGTTACAACTATGGCACACTTTTCGATTCTGGAATGATTGCTAATATTGCTGAAACCGATTCGAGCGAGGCAAGCTCTTACCTAAGTACTTATTCTGTAATCTGGACGCTACTTATGGGGGGCGTCCCTGCGATGATTGTCTATAAGGTCAAGTTGCAATCTCAGCGCCACCAATTGCTGTATTTTTCTCTCACGAAGTTGGTGTCGATGTTGTCATCTCTTGCAGTAATTGCTGTTATTGCCAGTGTTTACTACCAAGACTATGCATCTGTCGGTCGCAATAACAGCTATCTGAAAAAAATCATTATTCCCACTCAATTCGTTTACAGCGCGACTGGGTATGTAAAGGAGAAATACTTCACCACGCCAGAGCCGTATCGCGAGATTGGAATCGATGCAAAGCAGTCAGATAGCGCAGTAAAGCAAGCACAGAACAAGCCGACACTACTGGTGTTTGTTGTCGGAGAAACCGCTCGAACACAGAACTACCAACTCAATGGCTATAAGCGAGAGACAAACCCTTACACCAGTAAGCTGGATGTGATTTCATTTCAAGAGGTTGCGTCTTGTGGCACTGCAACTGCAGTATCTGTGCCTTGCATGTTTTCTCAGCTCACGCGAAGCGAGTTTGAACGGACCAAGGCAGATAACCAAGATAATGCTCTCGACATCATGCAGCGCGCTGGAGTTGACCTCATCTGGAAAGAAAATGATGGCGGAGACAAAGAAGTCGCCCACAAGATCAAGAAAATTGAAGTGAACCGAAAGCAAACAAGTCCTCTGTGTAACGGTCAAACCTGTTACGATATGGCGCTGTTAGATCACTTTGATCAAGAAGTTGCGGATATGCACGGCAATCGCGTTGTCGTCATGCACCTTATAGGAAGCCATGGTCCTACCTACTTCCAGCGTTATCCTAGAGACAAAGCGTTTTTCAAACCAGACTGCCCACGTGCAGATATAGAAAACTGTAGCGTCGAACAAATCGTGAATACGTACGACAATACGATACGCTACACTGATCTTGTGTTGGCAGAAACCATCAACAAACTCAAAGCATTAGAATCTCAATATAATACCGCTCTCATCTACGTATCGGATCATGGTGAATCATTAGGCGAAAACGGATTGTTCTTACATGGCATGCCTTACGGCCTTGCACCAGACTTCCAAAAACGTGTTCCTTTGTTCATGTGGCTATCTTCCGGCTTTAAGCAAGTGAAACAAATCAACACCGACTGTTTGTCGAATGAAGCGCAAAAGGCAGGCCAGTACTCACATGATAACGTGTTCCACTCTTTATTAGGCATTATGGATGTACAAACTCAAGCCTACGACGGCAAGTTAGATATATTCAAAGACTGCCGCACGACTTCCTAAGTGGACCAACAAAGCCTGACTCAAAATGTGAGTCAGGCTCTTTTCTAACAAGGCATTTAAACTCATCAGCTTGCCAAGCGTTATACTACAACCTGCCATCCATACATCGAATAAGGACTAGGATGAAAATTGGTATTATTGGTTTAGGAGATATTGCTCAGAAAGCATACCTTCCCGTTATCACTCAGCTTCCAAATATCGAACTTGTATTTTGTACCCGCAACGCAAATGCACTTGAGAGTCTGGCTAAGCAATATCGAATCTCAGAGACCTGTCAAGACTACCAGCAGCTTCTGCACTTTGGCGTAGATGCAGTCATGATTCATGCGACAACAAGCGTACATCCTCAAATCGCAGCATTCTTTTTGCAACATGGAATCCCAACCTTTGTCGACAAACCATTAGCGGACAATGCTGATGACGTGGAAAAACTGTACGATATTGCCGAAAAAGAAAAACAACCACTTTATGTGGGCTTCAACCGACGTCATATTCCGCTTTACAACCAACACATGCCAGAGGTACAGCAAGGCAACATTTCTGACCTAAAATCGCTACGCTGGGAAAAGAACCGTCACCAACTACCAGGCGATATTCGTACCTTTATATTTGATGATTTTATTCACCCATTAGATAGTATTAACGTGACAGCCAAGACCGATTTAAAAGAGGCTTACATAACGCATCAACTTGAGGGTGACCAATTGGCGCGTTTAGATATTCAGTGGCAACACGGAGATACTTTACTCCACGCTTCGATGAATCGTCACTTCGGTGTGACTGTGGAGCGCGTTCAAGCTTGTTATGCAAACAAAGCAGTGGAATTCGACTCTTTCGTTGAAGGGAAACGATGGCAAGCGAACCAAGAGCAAAAAATCAATTTGAAAGATTGGACGCCAATGCTGACGAGCAAAGGTTTCCATGCGATGTTGCTCGACTGGTTTCACGTCGTTGAATCTGGAAAAATCGCTAGTGAAGTAGTGAAACGCAACATTGCTAGCCATCAGTTAGCAGAGCAAATTTGTCAATATATCGAGAAAGTTACCTCTAGGTAGCTTAATTCTTGGCTATATGCTTAATCGAGTATTACGCTCTATACTAAAACAAACGTAGCTTCAGGGAGTCATTCATTCTCTGTTAATACTTATGCGGCTATTCTATCAAGCAAGTGAATGAGGGAACGGATCACGTTTATTAACGGAGTGGTTCTAGTTTTACATTACTATACCCTCAGGAACCTGCATCGTCATATTCAAGAGTAAAGGAAATAGAATGAGAACACTCGGTAACATCATTTGGTTTGTATTTGGTGGCGTATTTATGGGGTTGCTATGGTGGTTTTTCGGTATCTTAGCCTTTATTAGTATCATCGGAATACCTTGGGGGCGTGCGTGTATCGTTATGGGTAATTTTTCCTTTTTCCCATTCGGAAAAGAAGCCATTTCACGCGATGAATTGACCAATGAAATGGACATTGGTACGAGCCCTCTAGGCGTTATCGGCAACGTCCTTTGGTTTGTCTTTGCAGGTCTTTGGTTAGCAATCGGTCACGTACTTTCCGCCGCAGCGTGTTTTGTAACCATCATTGGTATTCCGTTTGCACTCCAACACCTGAAGCTTGCGGTTATTTCACTCGCACCAATTGGTAAAACGGTTGTGTCGTCAGAAGAAGCTGCAATGGCTCGGTACAATATCAACCGCTAACAAACAGCCAATATACTTTCTATCCTCTGGGCAATCGTGCTCAGAGGGCAACTCCCGTCAAAAGTAAGCCTATTATCGCTATCGCATATTCAATAATGGTTGATTGTATATCCATACCGTCACCTTTAAGTTGAAGTTCACCCTAGCTCTGTACCACTTTACTTTTTATTAATCAATGGATTAGCTTAACTCTCCAAGCTCACCCACGCTCAAAAATAAGTATTATTTCTGCTCCTCCAAATTGAGTTCATTTACGAAAAGTCGAACTATAAGCATAGTTGATATTAATGATTTTTGACGATAAATAACTCACATCAATCCAGCGATAGTTCCAGCGTTTACTTTTTCTCAGTAAACGCAAGCCGTTACGAAAGCGGGTTTCTTCCCGATCAAAGCCACCACTTCGCATCACTATCGCTTTTCTTTAAAAGGCAACAAATATTCGTTGTTATCTTGAGTAAATTATTTTGTTTGTCGCATTTAAGTTCAATCAATATTATTCGCGACATCAGAGAAATAGACCATTGAGCTCCTTAGCATTTATCACAGACATAGAACGTAAAGCCCCTTTTTTGCTCGTTTTTCTTTTTACAAATGTTCTAACTCAACGTCTATTCAGACAGGAATACACCGTGGATAAATATCAAGCTGCTTATGCCAAACGTCTAGAGAAGTTAAAGGGTAATCAATCTCCAAAAACGATAGCCCGTCTTTCGGCTTGGGAGGCATTTCTTAACAAAGAGTGCGAACTCCAAGACTTAGAATACCAACTATCAGACGCAGCACACCTACACTATGAACAATCTCATGTGAAAAATGATATTTCTTTTAAGGCGTTCAAGCGGGCGTTCTATAACGAATCCATCAAAATCTACAACTTAACCGATGGCGCCTCTATACAGAAAGTATTCACTCCGCTGCTCGCATTAACGACAGTTTGGGTGCTATTTATCTGCTTTTTTGACAAGTGATCATCACTTTTATTAGAACAATAAACTTAGCGCGCTGGCATTATGATTCCAAACGATAATCAGACGCACAACGCCCCACTTAAATATAAAAAAGGAGTTTGATCTTGTATGTCTAAGATGACACTTCTTTTAATTACAACAACGATCAGTATCGGAATTACAGGCGCCGCTTTCTGTATGGGAGTGACATATTTATTCAGTGCGCTTTCACTAAATGAGCTGCTCAATAACCTGTAACCCCCTAGGCTTAATATGAAAAGGGCATCCATCGATGCCCTTTTCTTTTACTTAAGGAGATGCCCTATCACTTAGGGCCACTTGGGTATAAAACTGTTATGCGTTAAGCTGCATTCTATTCATCCAATAGGTAAAGAATGGAACACAGTGATGGTACAAGTAGGAGAGCGTGCGTTGATTGTCGAAGGTGGTGCAATGAGAGGTGTATTTTCTTGCGGCATACTCGATCATTTTCTCGCTAACGAGTTCTCTCCATTTGATAGCTTTTGGGGCGTATCGGCGGGCGCAAGTAACTTGGCGGCGTATTTAGCTAAAATGCCCGGGCGCAACTTAAAAATCTATCTCGATTACAGTTTAAGGAAAGAATTCATCTCACCATCTCAGATTCTACGTGGCGGCGATATGATGAACTTAGATTGGATGTGGAACGTCACTCTCGAAGAGCTTGGCATCGACAAGTCCGTACTAAAAGCGGATTCGAGACCTTTCTTTTTAGGCGTAACACGTCAAGATAATGGCCAAGCCGAGTACCATACTCCTAATGTCGACGAGCTCGCAGAAACAATGAAAGCCAGCAGCGCGCTTCCCGTACTTTACCGAAATGGTGTCTTACTGAACGGCACCCGATACGTTGATGGCGGGGTTTCTGATGCACTTCCTGTCGCAGAAGCAATAAAGCGAGGAGCCAAAAAGATTATGGTTTTACGCAGCCAACCCTCCAGCTATCAAAAGCCGAAAGGAAAGTTCAGCGCGCTAACCAAACGGATGTTGAAAGAAACGCCAGGATTAATTGAGCCGATGTTGACGCGTGAAGTTCGCTACAATCAAACTTTAGCACTGATCGACAATCCACCATCGGGAGTCGAAATCATCCAAGTTTGTCCTCCTGAATCATTTAAATTAAAACGATTGAGTCGCTCGCCAGCACCATTGCGTCAAGCTTATGAGTTAGGTATTGAAGCAGGAAAAGAAGCCATCATGCGATGGAATCAGAAGTAGAAAAAAGCCACGTGGATTAGACGTGGCTAACGCAAATTCGATGGCAGTGGATTATCGTATTTGCTTCTGGTCGAGCCCAATGGTCGGGCTCAAAACTGTTGATAACTGCGCTACTCACAGAAAAGGGAATTAGGATATTGATGCTAGTAGGTTTCAAACAATCCTGAATTGTAATCTTGGATTGCTTGTTCTATTTCTTCCATGCTATTCATTACAAAAGGGCCATAGTGAACCACTGGTTCATTGATTGGTTCGCCAATAAAAATCAGAGCACCACTCTCCTTTTCGGCTTTTAATTCAACCCATTCACCTTTCGATAGAATCGCCATTTCGCCTTGATTGATCTCACGATCTTTTACCTGAATACGACCTTTATAAACGTAGAGCATCATGTTGTGGTCTTGCTCCGTGGTCAAATTCAAAGCGTGACCAACCATCGCTCTCCAATCGGCCACCGTGGCAGCAACACCTGTTTCTGTTAGAGGCCCCTGAATACGTTCGTTGTCTATAGTCAGATGAGCAGCAATCAAGCGAACAACACCCGAGCTTTGAGTTTCGAATTCCGTTATCGTTTCAGGTTGAAAGTCATGATATTGAGCCGGTGCCATCTTATTTTTCGCAGGCTGGTTTATCCAAATTTGGAAACCATGCAATTCACCTTCCTGCATGATAGGCATCTCACTATGAATGACGCCTCTTCCTGCCGCCATCCATTGAGCGCCACCAGAACGAAGCTCACCAACATTATCCATGTGGTCACGATGCTGGAAATGACCTTTCAACATATAAGTAAGCGTCTCGATGCCGCGATGCGGATGAGGAGGAAAGCCACCAACATAATCAGCACGGTCGTCAGACTTAAGTTCATCCATCATCAAAAATGGAGAAAAACTCGCATGATTAAACCCTGCTACTCGACGAATTTTCACTCCGTCACCATCAGCAGTGGGTTGTGATTGAATAAGCTGACGAATTTCTCTGAATGTGCTCATACTATTTCTCCTCGTTTACCTTTGTGGCCGCTTGCAAACCGCATGTTCAGCCATGGCTATCGATATGGTTCTATTTTAGATTGAAGAAAAATAATCATGAGCCTTGCTATTTGAGCTACTTATTCAAATTTTTCGAACAGCCCACTTATCCAAGCTGTCGACATATATTTAAAAATAAGTGTAGCTATTTCCTAAACAAGGTGTATAGTAGGCCTTGGCTCTTAGAAGAGAGCTGTTAATGCAACATTTAGTTTAAGTTTCCTCTCAGTAAAATCTTGAATCCCCCAATTCAGACACCTGCGTACAACTTCCTCTTGATTGAACATTCAATAGCTTAGAAAAGATCCACAAAACAAATTCAAATTTTAATGTTTAATTCAAAGGTATTTTTTATGTCTAAAGTAAACGGCTCAGTAAAATGGTTTAACGAAACTAAAGGTTTTGGCTTCCTATCTCAAGACAACGGTGGTCAAGATGTATTCGTACACTTCAACGCTATCGTTTCTGACGGTTTCAAAACACTGACTGAAGGTCAGAAAGTAAGCTTCAACGTAGAGCAAGGTAAAAAAGGTCCTCAAGCGACTGAAGTAACTCCTCTATAAGACTGCTTTTCTTGGTGTAGCATGCCCATGCTGCACCAAATCTCTCTCCTTCAAAAATATTCTCACTTTAATCACTCAGCCTAATATCAGGCATTGCTTTATGCTACCTAAAATAAATAGGATAGTACTGCTTAATTTATTATTTATAGGAAAAATCATGTCCTCAAAAAGAACAGGCCGTCAAAGGCATTGGTATCAATTACTTAACAAAGACAAAATCACTAAGAAACAGGAGAATAAATGTTAGAAATTGAATTTAATCTAGAACAACCTCACACCTCTTGGAACGCTAAAATACATCAATTAAATGGTGATATTTTACGAAGGCACGTATTACCTAAGCTTCATTCTCATAGCTACATGATCGATTTTGAATATTGTGAGAAAACGCAATCTGGAACTATTCTCTGTGATTCAGGTTCAAAGTTAGGAAGTTTTACTGTTAACTAATTCAGTTTTCATGCATTAATGAATGATGCAACTAATTTGGAAGGTATCCAATGGCTAGAAAAAGTAAGAAGCAAGCAGAAAAAGACAAGAAAGAGTCTGAGCAAAACGCGGCGGCGGTAAAACAAAAAACGCGACGCCGTATAGAAGACATTATGGAACAAAGAGAATTTGACAAGTTATTTGATCTATAAGCTATCCTTGACTCTCTCAATGCTTTCTCTGCTCCATCGTTGTGCAAGGTACCGCCACCTACCTTTGCTCAAACGAAGCCTCACTCTTTTTCCTCACTTCTAACAACACGATAAGCCTCGTTCACGCTCAAAAGCCAATTTGCTCCTCTATACCCAAGTGACTTATACGGTTGCCAGTTACTTTTCTTAGTTTTCTTAGAAAAACCCTTCGACTACTGACAACTAGGTTATTTGCGTATAGCCAAATTGAGAATTTTGCGTATAATCGCCTCGTTTGCTTCGTATAACCCCAATGATATGGTTTGGGGGTCTCTACCAGTTCCCGCAAAGTGCTGATTACGGAGAGTTGAGATCATCGTGGGTCTTACTCTTTGTGATAGCGTTCGATTTATTCTTATCTATACCTATTCTTAGAGTAACTGCATCCACAATACACATAAGGTGGAATATGAACGCATTTATTCAAGGTCTTCCAAAAGTAGAGCTGCACTTACATATCGAAGGTTCACTTGAACCAGAACTTCTCTTCAAGTTAGCACAACGAAACGGTATCGACATTCCTTACTCTTCTCCGAGTGAACTGCGCAGCGCGTATCAGTTCGAAGACTTGCAGTCATTCCTTGACCTTTATTACCAAGGGGCGGATGTTTTGCGTACAGAGCAAGACTTTTACGATCTCACTTGGGAATACTTACTGCACTGTAAAGCGGATAACGTTATTCATACCGAAATCTTTTTTGACCCACAAACGCATACAGAGCGCGGTATTGACTTTGACACCGTTATCCACGGGATCGCTCGCGCACTACAAGATGGGCACGAGAAGCTCAGCATTACTTCACAAATCATTGCGTGTTTCCTCCGTCACCTTTCAGAAGAAAGCGCCATGGAGACTCTGCAAGCCGTTCTGAAACACCGTGATAAGATCATTGGTGTCGGTCTAGATTCTTCAGAACAAGGCCATCCACCAGCTAAGTTCAAACGAGTATTTAAACAAGCAGTAGAAGCAGGCTTACTGACTGTTGCTCACGCAGGTGAAGAAGGTCCGGCACAAAACATTACCGATGCAATTGAAATGCTTCACGTCAGCCGCGTGGATCATGGTGTTCGCTGTGTTGAGGATGAAGCATTAGTCGAGTCGTTAATTGAAAGCAAAATGCCACTGACGGTATGTCCATTATCGAACCTTAAATTGTGTGTATTTGACGATATGAAAGAGCACAATATTGTCGAGCTACTGCGCAAAGGTGTCGCTGTGACAATTAATTCGGACGATCCGGTATACTTTGGTGGTTACATGACAGATAACTTTTTGGCCGTCAACAACTCACACCCAATGAGTAAGAATGAACTAGCTCAATTCACAATGAATGCGATTGATGCTAGCTTCATCGATAATGAGTTGAAAGCGAAGTATCGCCATCTCGTTAGTCAATACGTAAGTCAGCATGAAGCGTTGTAATAAAGCCATCAGTGCTACATCTTGGGTCAAACACTTAGGTGTTAAAACCTTACAAAAGCTCTGTGGTTAACCGCATTTATAAGCGCTAGACTGAGAAAGCTAAACTAGCACACAAAAAGGAATAAAATCATGATTCAACAAGGCCAAGCTCTACCAGTTGCGACTCTAAGCGAATTGACTGCCAATGGTATGGTTAACCACGACGTTACTGAGCTGTTTGCAAACAAGAAAGTCGTACTCTTCGCTGTACCTGGCGCATTCACCCCAACGTGCTCGGAAGCTCACCTACCAGGCTATGTGGTATTAGCCGACGAGTTGAAGGCAAAAGGTGTTGATTTAATTGCGTGTGTTTCTGTAAACGATGCATTTGTGATGCAAGCTTGGGGCGAAGCTCAAAACGCTTCAGAAATCCTGATGTTGGGTGATGGCGACGCAAGCTTTACTAAAGCATTGGGTCTTGAAATGGATACCGGCGGCTTTGGTGGTATTCGCTCACAACGCTACGCCATGATCATTGAAAACGGCATTGTGACCAAACTTAACGTTGAAGAACCAAAAGAGTTTGAAGCAAGCAAAGCAGAAACGATTTTAGCGGCGCTTTAAGCTTACCCTTAGATACAAAAACGGAAGCCATCGCTTCCGTTTTTTGTTGGCTAACGCATTCTCACAACACTCGTTTGTTGCTTACGCTGCATTTCCGCAAAAGTCAGCACAAATGGGGATGATTGCTTTACGCGGCTCGGCAGTGAAGAAAGCGCATTGTAGGCATCCTGTTTCGTTTTAAAATCGCCAACAGTTACCGTATACCAACGCGTGCCTCGGCTGTTTTTCCAGTTAACCCAAACCGGATGCTTAGGATCGATATAACGAATGTAATCTTTCACATCTTTTTCTTGCTTTAGCGCGAGTACCTGCATCGTGTAATGGTTTGGGTTTAAATAACCATACGCATCCTGAGAGGTCATTACTCCAACACATTGGCCACTATCGACCTGCTGCTGGTAAGGCATAGCGCAGCCCATGAGCGATAAAATCAATGTCAAAGATAAAATCTTGTGCACGTGTCACTCCATTTTTGTTCTAGTTTCTTTTCTCTCGCACTCAAAAACACAAAAACGCTTCTAATTAGGCGAAAATAGACCCATACGAGAAGGTTCGATGTTTTAGCGCAACGAGTATTCCAAAAAAGTAAGGCGACCACGTTGGCCGCCTTAGTAAATTGATTTAATAGAACAATAACAAGATAGAGTGATAATGGCAGAAGTTAGCTGTTTTTTAGAGCCAACTCGCGACCAATTGCTTAAACCAGTCTAAAATTCGCTTGAATAAGCTGCCTTCTTCCACTGATTCCAACGCAACAAGTTCGGCTTCATTCACAACTTTACCTTCGACTTTGTAAAGCACTTTACCAACCACTTGTTGTTGAGAAATTGGCGCTACCAAATCACCATTATATTCAACTTCAGCTTGTAGCTTGTTCACATCCCCTTTTGGTAAAGTGAGATAAACGTCATTGGCCACGCCTACTTTAAGCTCATCTTGTTCGCCCATCCAAACTCGAGCGTTCGCAACTTCCGTTCCTGCCTCGGTTGGCATTACCGTATCGTAAAAGCGGAAGCCATAACTTAACAATTGCTTGCTTTCGGATTCACGGATATTCTCACTTTTCGCTCCCATTACAACAGCAATCAAACGCATATCACCTTGAGTCGCTGAAGTCGCTAGACTATAACCAGCACCGCTTGTATAACCAGTTTTCATACCATCGACATTCATACTGCGATCACGAAGCAAGCCATTGCGGTTATATTGCGTAATGCCGTTGTAGGTAAACGAGGTTTCGCTATACAGTGGGTAGATATCAGGTAAGTCACGAATAATCGCTTGGCCCAACTTGGCAATGTCATAAGGTGTTGAATATAAACCGTCACTGTCTAGACCATGAGGGTTGGTGAAAGCCGTGTTATTTAATTCAAGCTTAGCAGCCCAACTATTCATCAAGCTTACAAACCCTGACTCACTACCTGCGACATGTTCAGCAATGGCCACACTAGCATCATTACCTGATTGAACAACCAGGCCACGGTATAAGTCAGATAAAGAAACGGAAGTATTGACTTCAATAAACATCTTTGAGGAATCTGGGAAGTTTTTTGCCCAAGCATTTCGGCTAATGACGACCTCATCATCCAAAGTAATATTACCTGCGTTAATTTCTTGACCAGCCACATAAGCCGTCATTAACTTCGTTAAGCTCGCAGGATTTAGCCGTTTATGTGCATCACGTTCAACCAGCACTTTCCCAGTGTGAAAGTCCATCAAAACATAGCCACGAGAACTGAGTTCCGGTGCATTTGGCACAACCGTTGGTGCTGCATAAGCCAACGAAGATACAGAAGCGAACCCTGTAATTAACACTGTGTTTAATATAGTACTTTTTCTCATCATGACATCTTATCTTAGTAGCATTTAAGGCTTACAAACGGTACCCGAATGAATTCAAAGCGCAGGGTTACCTAGGTAAAGAGCGAGTATATTGAAACGGCGCTCAGTTACAGCCACCTTGTTACGATTAGTTACTTTTACTCAATGTTTGTCGAGAATAATGAGAGGTAGGTAGAGCTTTCGTCTAGAAAGATGAGACAAGAGGCGAGAAATCATGCCGTTATGCTATGTAATTAGTGTTAAGAGAAAAAACCGTACAAGCCAGATCTAAAACTAAGCTTGTACGGGAAAAGATAGCTAAAAATTTTATCACTATCTAACTAGGGGCAACTAAGAAAATCTACAATTCAATTAATAATCCGAACTAATAATTTACTAACCAATGCTTCATCTCGGTCATAACAACATAATAATTTATTGTCAGAATTTCAGATAAAAATAAAAATTTAATTTATATATAACCTAAATATTATCTATTACTAGACAGGAGAAAAGTATAATTTCCCTTTCTTAAAACTAAGGGAGGCTTTTTTCGATGCCTTTGAGCTTGTATCGTCATCAGTAAACTGAGTGTAACAATGAGGGATAAGGCATCCGGCTTTAGCACGAAAAGATAAGCCACTGTTATTTAAGTTCACTCTCTGCTTTTTTATCACTAAAGACTTTAAATTTCGGTTACCTTCAGTTTGTATAGCAATTCTTTCACGTACCCCAACCCAGTACGAATCAAACGACGACATTATACATATCCTCTTTCATGGTATAAGCAGTTGTAATTAAACATTGCTCAAAGCTAGATGTAGAATTCAGTAAATTATTTAAATTTTATTTATCTATAAATTTTAATTTAAATAGATTAACCTGCACATTCCACACAAAATAAAAGGTTATGTCAAAGATTAATTATCATTAAGTTTATTTATACTAGATATAAAATTAAGTTATAAATTTAAGGTTATCTAAAGTATAAATTTTTAGAATATCATCAGCTAATAGTTAATAGAAATTCAGAGGGCTTGTTGAATATGAAAACGACAAATAGAAGCAAAGAACCATCTATAGATTGAATAATCTTCAACGGGGTTACAATTCAAATAAAAGTAGCGCATCTAGTAAGATGCGCTATGGATTTGATCAGTTTTGGAGTATGAGTTCGGATGAAAACAAACTTACTTGAAGTGACTGAGCCAAGTTTGCTTATGGTTTAAGCTTCAATACCTTATCAATATCTTCTGCGCTGTGACGTTCAGGTAACTGCTCCCACTCTTCTCCCCATGAGCGATTCACAATACGACCACGCTGGACAGCTTCTCGCTCATCAATCGCTTTCGCCCAACGCACAACGTTTTTATAGCTTTCTACGTCTAAGAATTCAGCCGCATCGTAAGCACGACCCAGTACAAGGTTGCCGTACCATGGCCATGTTGCGATATCAGCGATACTGTAATCATCGCCACCTAGGAATTCATTGTTTGCGAGGCGCTTGTCTAATACATCTAACTGACGTTTTGCTTCCATTGTAAAACGGTTGATTGGGTACTCGAACTTCTCTGGTGCGTACGCGTAGAAGTGACCAAAACCACCGCCTAGGTATGGCGCAGAACCTTGCAGCCAGAACAACCAGTTCATCACTTCAGCACGCTTTGCGCCCTCTTTTGGTAGAAAGTGACCAAACTTCTCTGCTAGGTAGAATAGGATGTTACCTGATTCAAACACGTTCACTGGCTCAGAACCTGAACGGTCAACTAGGGCCGGAATTTTCGAGTTCGGGTTCACAGCAACAAAACCAGAACCAAACTGGTCGCCGTCACCAATCTTGATCAGGTATGCATCATATTCTGCTTCTTTTACGCCTGCCGCCAGAAGCTCTTCAAACATGATCGTTACTTTCTGGCCGTTTGGAGTCCCCATGGAATAAAGTTGGAATGGGTGTTCCCCAACAGGCAATTCTTGCTCATGACGAGCGCCTGAGTCCGGGCGGTTAATGCTCGCCCACTGGCCACCGTTTTCGTTATCGTTTGTCCAAACTTTTGGTGGAATATATTCGTTAGCCATTGTTATCCCTTATTGTGTTTGAATGCATTATCAAACTGGCAAACTCAGTGCGCCAGCAAGCATGATGAAGTAACCCACCGCATTCGATAAATGGGCATACCCAAGATATTAGGCCGGAATCTTCAAATAAAAGTCCTGACCTTTCACTTAATTAGAACCTTTGGTTATGGGATTTTCTTTCACGCTATAAGGAAAAACGTTGTGTTAATGTGAATTAGATTCGAGATGCTAACAATAATGAGTAAGCCCAACTCGGCGGCGCATCTCTGTTTGGTGATTTAGAACAACCGCTTAACTTTACAGTCACTAAGAGCGAAGTAGTGTTAGATACTTTGGTTCAGAAGACTTACGTACGTGAAAGATAGTTAGGTTAGATAGTTAAAAAGAAAAACGCCCTTCACTGAGTCAATGAAGGGCGTTTTAATATCTTTGTAATCGAAACCGTTACTTAGCTGATTCAAACAAACCAGTGATGCCTTTCAAAGGGAAAAGCCTTGCTTGCTCCAACCCTTTCAACGTTACCTTATTGAGGTCATCAATAAAGAAACGACTGGTCATCGTGTGTTTGCCACCATTAATAAAAATCTCGATGACAGAGTTGTCGATATATATATCAATCGTCTGCTTAGCGTCCAATCTTGGTGCTTTTCGAATGCTACCAAATTCTTCTGCGTACAAGTGCGACATGTGACGACGATCCAGCATAAACTCGTGCTCTGTCGCACTAAAGACGATGTTGTCACCTTTGAGGTTACTCAGCTCAAGTTCAAAGCCATCGCCCTCAAGGTCTAATTGGATCAAACAACTGGTGCTTTCCAGTGTATGGGATTGTGCAAAGACCACCTCTTCTTTTCTTAAACTCTTCAGCTCAGGGAGTGGAGTTTGAACAAGAAAACCATCTTTCAACGTTAGTTCTCTAGGAAGAGACAACATTCCTGCCCACTGGTGTGTGACCGATGGTGTGTCGATTTCTGGCAACCCTATCCATGCAATAAGAATGCGACGCCCATTCTCATCTAAATAGGTTTGTGGGGCGTAGAAATCAAACCCATAATCTGGCTGCAAAATATCTTGGTGGTTTTCTAAAGTCATCGACTCTAGGTTCAACTGATCACCCACGATATACGCGACAGAATAGATGTTTTTGAAATCATAAGGATTACTACTGCTCACGCCCTGTGGAGAAAACAGCATCACCGATTGACCATTAATCTCAAAGAAATCAGGACACTCCCACATGTACCCAAGGTCAGAAAACTTGGTCTTGATAGAACCTTTATGCTGCCACGTTTTCAAATCTTTGCTTTGATAGAGCGCCATTGAACCATGCTCAGTTTTGGTTTGAGCACCCACCACCATCAAATAGTCGTCGCCTTTCTTCCAAACTTTTGGATCACGAAAGTGCTCCGTGTAATGTTCGTTCTCAATGACCACACCGTGCTTTTCAATGTTGCCGTCTGAATCCATGGTGGCAAAACATTGTGTTGGGATTCGATTCCAGTTTTGGTCACGCTTGTTGCCAGTAAAAAACAGCAAAGCCTTGTTGTTTTCCACCAAAGCGCCGCCCGAATAGACACCATGTGAATCGTAGTCTTGGTCAGGATGAAGACCAACACCATGATCAGTAAAATGGATGAAGTCTTTAGTAGAAAGGTGATACCAATACTTCATTCCATGGACTGGTCCCACAGGCGTCCACTGGTAAAAGATGTGGTGCTCACCATTGAAATAGCACAACCCATTTGGGTCATTTAACAGCCCAAATCTAGGGGCGATATGAAAACTAGGAAAGCCTTTATCTTGCTGACGTAAAAGTGTCATTTCTTCGATATCACACTGAGGGATTTGCTCAAGTCGGCGATATCTTTGCTCTACAGTCCAACGGTTGTCTAAGCTCATAATTTTTCTCAACTGAAATTGGATCTGAAGATCATTGCCCAATAAATCGCAGCAATTCTGTCTGGGTCGGAAGCGCGGTCATTGCGCCTTTTTGCGTCGTCGCTAATGCACCACAGCCATTTGCCCATTGAATCGCAGAGCTAACAACAGGATGATTTTTCCAATCGTCATGCTGAGACAGACATGCCAGTAGCCCTCCGACAAAAGCATCACCAGCCCCTGTAGTATCAACCGGACTAACGACTTGACCAGTGATCAGCTCACTCTGGCTTTCAAAGACGCGCCAAACGCCTTTCGCACCTTGTGTCACCAAGACCAACGCAATATTCAAAGCGGCTATTTGTTGTAAACCCTGTGCCATCGAAGTTGAGTCAGTTAAGAACAAAAGCTCTTCTTCAGAGAACTTAACCACGTCAGCCATCGCTACAGCCTTCATCACGACAGCTTGGATTTCTGATTGTTCTTGCCACACTTCATCACGCAAGTTAGGGTCAAAGCTAATGAAACCACCAGCGGCTTTTGCTCTTTTGATCGCCTCAAATGTGCTGCTTCGACTTGGCTCATTTGCCAGTGAAATCGAGCAAACATGCAGCCAGTCACCTTGCTTAAAGTTTGGGATGTCTTCAACAGACATAAACTGATCAGCGCTCGGTTTTACCATAAACGTAAAGCTGCGTTCACCTTGATCGTCTAAATCCACCACCACTGTTGATGTTCTTTGCTCAGGGTCTTTAATGAGAAACTCCGTGCACACGCCCTCTTGATCGAGTATTGATTGCATGAAGCGACCAAATGGGTCATCACCCACACGTCCAAAAAACGCACTCTTACCAGATAGACGAGCAATTGCTACGGCGACATTCGCTGGTGCACCTCCGGGACATTTGAGTAAAGAAGTCTCAGATTCCGGTATTAGATCGACAACAGCATCACCAGTTACCCACACTTGATTCATCTTGCTTACCTTAAAATTAAAGCCCTGATAGTCCAACGTGTTGAACACATTCACTACCAAGTAAAAATTGAAAAAGGCTAGCCAAACCATGAGTGCTTGGCTAGCACCCCAAACATTTAGGAAAAGAAGTGGATTTTGGGGGACTCCACCCTTAAGGAGTTCAGATTAAGCCGCTGCTTTTTTACCGACTTTAGCGCGGTCACGCATACCAAGAACAATGGTGAGAACAAATGCGGTCAAGAACGCGATCACCATACCCGCGATATAGTAACCAATCTTATCCGGCGTGATGGAAATGATGCCTGGAAGACCTGCTGCACCCAATGCCTGAGCTTTCACATTAAACATTGTAATGAACGCGCTCGATAACGCCGCAGCGCAAACTGCCGCAATAAATGGGTAACGTAGTTTTAAGTTAACACCAAACATGGCTGGTTCTGTAATACCCAGCAAACCCGTAACACCAGATGGAATCGCAATACCTTTCATCTTCTTATCTTTGCTCATCACGCCCACCGCCAACGCTGCCGCTCCTTGAGAAACGTTAGACATCGCCGCAATAGGAAAGATAAAGGTGCCGCCCGTCGTCGCAATATCCGCAAGAAGTTGCGTTTCAATCGCAATGAAGCTGTGATGCATACCAGTAATAACAAACGGAGCATAAATAAGACCAAATACCGCACCACCAACAAAGCCAGCTGTGTTGTATAGCCAGTTCAGACCATCACCCAATAGGAAACCGATATCACGCGTGAACGGACCGACGACAGTAAACGTCAGCAAACCCGCTATGAAAATCGCCAGTAATGGCGTTAAAAGGTTGTCTAAAACAGAAGGTATGACTTTACGTAAGCCTAGCTCAACCTTCGCAAGAATGAATGCCGATACCAAAACCGGTAACACTGAACCTTGGTAACCCACTTTTTGGATTTCAAAACCAAGAATATTCCAAACCGGAATGTTGCCAGACACAGATGCGCCGCCGAATCCCCAACCATTCAGCAAGTCAGGGTGAACCATCAACATACCTAGCGCTGCCCCTAAATATGGGTTGCCGCCAAACTTCTTGCTGGCTGAAAATGCCAACAGGATAGGCAGGTAAACAAACGGCGCGTTTGCAAACGTGTTGATCATGTTCGCCAAGTCAGTCAGTCCTGGGTTGGCCTCAATCAAGGATTTACCATCAATAAACAAGCCTTGGGCAGTCAGTAGGTTGTAAATACCCATCAACAAACCGCCAGCGACGATTGCTGGAATGATTGGGACGAAAATATCAGACAGCCCCTTCACTGCGCGCTGAACGATGTTTTGTTTCTCTGCGCCAGCAGACGCAACGTCGTTGGTGGACATTTCACTCATACCCGTCAACTTCGCCATTTCTGCATAAACTTGGTTTACGATGCCTGATCCAAAAATGATTTGGTACTGACCCGCAACTTTGAACTGCCCTTTTACCCCTTCAAGGTTATCAATCGCTTGTTCATCTATTTTTTGCTCATCTGCAACGGCAAGGCGTAAGCGTGTTGCACAATGTGCAAGTGCGGTGATGTTGCTTTTACCACCTAATAGAGTTAACAACTCTTTTGCTACTGCCGGATAATTCATTTCATACCCCATTGGATTATTATCTGAGCTTGCGAAATTTTCGGGAACGTTTGCAAAACAGATTTTTGCTCAATAAAACCAAATAATCAAAGATAAAGCAGAGAGAATGTGAGAATGATCGTCAAATTCTCTCCCTAAGAGCAGTATAGGAAGTTAGAATCGCTACTTATCAAAGAGCTTTTCATCTTCTCTTTGCAAACAATCCCAAAAACGAAAAACAGAATGGATAGGAACAATGGCGAGTCTACATGATGTCGCCCGTCTGGCTGGCGTATCAAAATCAACAGTGTCACGGGTTATAAACGATGAGTATGGCGTAAAAGAAGCGACAAAACAGAAGGTCCGCCAAGCAGTAGCGGAGTGTGGCTATGTGCCGAACCAAGTCGCTAAAGATCTAAAATATCAAAAGACCAATCTGGTTGGTGTCATTGTTCCTCGGGTTTCCTCTCATGCCACATCCCAAGGCGTCGATGGATTAACCGAGGTCCTTGAAAAAGCCGGGAAACATGTCTTACTTGCTAGCACTCACCAAGTCCACGAAAAAGAACTAGAATATATTCAGATCTTTAACCAAAAACGGGTTGAAGGGATCATTCTTTACGCCACCCACCTCGATTCCAAGCTGGTAAAAGCAATTCAAAACTCAGCGGTCCCAGTTGTGCTCGTCGGTCAAGATGGTTCCATGTTTAATATTCCAAGCATCATTCATGATGACGCACGAGTAGGGTTTGAAGCGGGAAATAGACTGGTTGCAAAAGGTTGCCAAACCATGGGCTTTATTGGCGTACAAGGTGACGATATCGCAGTAGATAAGCAACGCTCTGAAGGATTTGTTCAGGCGCTGCAACACCATGGTTTTGAGCTCACCTTCCATGCTCGTGGTGACTTTACCATCGACTCTGGCTATTCATTGGCAAAACAACACTTAACAGAGAACCGTAAGCTAGATGGCTTGTTCTGTGCGACAGACCGTATTGCTATCGGTGCGATGAGAGCGATTCAAGAGCTTGGGTTAACACCGGGTAAAGACGTTTTAGTGCTAGGAGTTGGTGATGATGAGCTCGCATCAGTGTGCACCCCAACCTTATCAACATTTAACTATGCATTTGATAAAGCAGGTGAAAATGGTGCGAAACTGTTGCTAGATAGAATTGCCAAAAGAAGTTTTGAAATGAGTAAAATGGTGCTAACCTTCAAAACAATTGAGCGTCAGTCCTGTTAATGAAAAAGCGCCAACTGAAATCAGTTGGCGCTTTTCTTATTACTCTTTCTCGGTTAGAGCCCTTTAGAACCAAGTTTCCATTTGCAGTGCAAACAGAACTTCACCACCATCACCCATCGTTGCAGCGCCCGCATCCTGGCTAATCGAGTAGCCATTCAAGTCTTCGCTCCAATCAACGTAGCTAACAGCAAAACGTAGCTCCGGACGGTCAAAGAACCCTGCTGCGGTAGACATCTTAAGCGTTGGTGCAATTGTCGCTTTGTAAAAACTGCCACTTGCTTTATCAATCGCATTGTCTAGGTCCATGTATTGGTATGAGCCTTCATAAACCATCTCAAAGTTTTGTGTAAACTCTTGCGCTAAGCGGATGTTGAACGATGCCCACGTAAATTCATCATTTTTAGCAAAGCGATCTTGGCTGTGTTCTGCTAACAACGCAGGTGCTACACGCCAATTGTCGCCGATGCGTGTTACACCATAGCTGAACAAGCGTACGGCTTTTGCGTCTTCTAACAAATCACCGTTTGAACCTATGCCTTTAAGTTCCGCCCCCAGTCCATCACCCATCAAAATACCAGTTTTAGAGAAGCCTTCACTCATGCCAAAGAAGGTATCGCCATGGTAGGCAAACATCGCATGTAAACCTTTGTCCGCTGCGCCTTCTGCGCGATCATTGTTATCAGCAGACGTCATGCCGCTCAGCATCAATTGCCAATTACCAAAACGGTTGTTCATTGTCGCGATATAGTTTTCAACATCAGTTGACGAGCTATCAATCTCACCAAAATCACGACCATAGATCGAGAAGTTTGCTTTCCATGAATCGTTCATTTGGACGTCATACACACCTGCACCAGTACCAGAGAGGAAAACGATATCCGAGTCAAAGAAGTGAATGTCAAAGTTATCACGGTCAAATCGTTTACCTGCCCAAAACGTTGCGTCAGCAAACGCACTTGATTCAGAGAACATGCTCAACTTGTTTAGCTCAGCATATACCTGACGAACGTTTAATTGACTCTCACTCGCTGTCCATTCGTTATTGGTTTCCGTACTATCTGCCAGCATGATTCGGAACAAAGCGCTGGAACCATCATCTGCAAAACGTTTGTGAATAAGGTTTGCTTCCACATAATGATCATCCTCAACCCCTAATCGTCCAATTGGCGCTCCAATAGCACCAGCTGCCGTCATGTAAGGACCAGTACCAACTGCACCATTCAGATCGTCATTAATGAGCAACCCGGAACGAGCGTAGCCATGAAACTCAAAGCTTGAGGCTTTTTCATTTGCTTCTACGGATACTGTTTCTGTCTGTTCAAGCCTCTGTTCTAATTCATTAATTCGCTTTTCAAGAGCGGCAACATCTGTTGTTGCGAATGCAGGTGCAGTAACCAGCCCAAGCGCTACTGCCATCGTCAAAGTGTGTAGTTTCATTTCCATAGTCTCACGTAAATTTATACTCAGGTTTTTTGCAAACGTTCCCAAGAAAAATTGCAAACATATGGTGACTTTAAATGTCCATCTAAAGCCTGAATTTCAGAGCGCTCAGATACAGAGCGTCTCTATCACTTGTATCAATGGGGCGATAATATATAAAATTTTCGGGAACGTTACCGCAAGGAAGCAATTTTGTTACTTCTATCACGTTCAATTGTGTTACTTACAGAAAAATCATTAACCAGCGCACATTTGAATGGTAATGAGAAACAGGCATTGAAATTCAGCCTTATTAACAGGTGGCATTGTGGCAGAGACGTTGGCTCAACGTCTTTTATAGATTGTCTTGTGGTTAGAGCGCACAAAAAACTTCATAGAATCAGTGAGAGCATTGGCTCCATGCATTTTAATATCTACAAAACTCATTTTTTGAACATAAATGAGTTTTGTAAAATCCAATAATCTTGCTCATGGTCACATCGGTTTCGAAAAGCCACTCATTACCAAAAAGTAATCAAGCTAATGTAGTCTAATGCATCTCAACGTTATTCTCTCTGGCGACTAGTAAGTATTTAATTTGATGTTGAAAATCTGCCTCAATTATCTCTTCTCGACCTTTGGACATAACGGTGTCGTAAACCATGTTTACATATTCATACGGCAGATATTTATCAAAAACATGAACTATATCGTCGTTAATTAAAATTTCACCGTAACAAGCTAAGTCTTCATCAAACGTATTTTGGTAACAAGATATTTTAGAACTATCCCATCCAGAGTAAAATTTGACACTCTTGACATCGTCATACATCGCAATGAATAACTTTTCGATTCCAAGCTTTCCTTCAGCCTCAAACCTCGACTCAAAGTTAACATAGCCGATAGCAATACCTTCATTAGAAGCTGAGTAATCTTTATTAACTCCGTAGTGGACTTGGTTTTCTCTAAGTTTAGAATTGCCAATAGCTTTCCAAGTTAGGCGGTTCCCATCAATATTTTCACCAAATGTAAGCTCTTCTTTGACCTCAATAATTTGGTTCGCCAATTGGTAAGTTAAAGGCAGGTCAAGATCTGGAACGTTAGTGGCAAGACTTAGACCTTTCCTGCTATGTTTTTCGTAAATTACCTGATGTTTTCTTGGCTCGGAGTGAGAGCTTACAACTATCCATCCGCTTTCTTCAGTAGATGGGTTAGTTGATTCGGAGTTACAGCCCAAAATAAGAAGAGTTGACGCGCTAAACAGTACAGTTTTTAAGTACATAGTGAGTATTCAAAGTTAATTATTTAGTGGCATTATCATTTAAAACAATATCATGGGCAATAAAATCATACTTTAATACCTCAATAGTTATTCTATTTCGAAGTTAATATTTTTGATTAGCTACATTGCTAGGTTAATAACAGAGAACGATGCCAGAATGAATTACGTGTTCTAACTCTATACTTAATCATACAAATCCGGCAGTGCGAAACGAATAAAGTGAACGTGTCAAAAGTCCGAATAGCGTTACCCAACAAAAACGCCCTTCACATAAGTAAAGGGCGTTTGTTATTTGAGATTTTGATTAGCGAGCTATAACACCAACCCACCATCAATCTTGAGCACTTGTCCGGTTATAAACGCACTTTTATCAGACGCTAGAAACGCAACGCCATTGGCAATGTCTTGCGCCGAGCCCATGCGTCCCAGAGGCGTTTTACTTTCCATCATTTGAATGACTTTTTCAGGCAAGCTCTTTGTCATGTCGGTAGCGATAAAACCTGGAGCAACACAGTTGACTCGGATTTGAGCGCCTTTTCTTGCGAACTCTTTCGCCCAGCCTTTGCTCATCGCTATCACGCCACCTTTACTCGCGCCATAATTACTTTGACCAATATTGCCATCCGTTCCCACGATAGACGAAATACTGACAATACTGCCTGCGCCTTGCTCTAGCATGACAGGTGCAACGCGCTGGGTGAGTAAAAACACCGCCTTTAGGTTCACGTCGATAACGCTGTCCCAGTCTTGCTCTAACATGTCTGGCAGCAGTGCATCTCTCGTTATCCCGGCGTTGTTGACCAGAACATCAATGCGTTGATGTTTCGCGACGATGCGGTCGACCACTTCACTTACCGCTGCGGCCTCACAGAGATTCACTTGATAGCTTGAAAGGTTTGGCGACTGACTCCACTCCACAGGCGAGATATCTAGCCCCACGACGTGAAATCCATCTTCGAGTAATTGTTCGCAAATGGCCTGCCCTATACCGCGAGCAGCCCCTGTAACGACGGCGACTTTTTCGTCTTTCATCTTGGTCTTCCTTAAATGTTGAGAGTACAAATTCGCTTGTATCCCTAGCGTTTTTTGTTTTTATGCCTAGTCGCGCTACAGCTGCGCTTCTCATACGCAGGGTCTTTTATATCTTATAAAAACTATAGAAACAGTCTGGGAGTCGGATGTGAACTAATCAAGGCAACTGATGACTATGGCAAGATCAACTTAAGAAAGTGTGTTGGAAGGAGCAAAGTTACACGATTGGAGGACTTGGATAGAAAAGTATTGATCTGATGACTCAAATACTACTTCATCAGACCAATATTACTTGTCTCTTAATCTCTTACAAAAGCTGGTTTTGTTATTTTCACCAGAAAAGGTTGAAGCAAAAGATTAAACAACATTCCAGTAATAAACAGGGTGATCACAATACTCGCACCACTTGGTAAGTCGTAGCGAGCCGATGCGGCAATACCCGATAAAATCCCAACAATACCGATGCTGATACTGGCGACAAAGAATCGAGTTCCCTTCAATGCTGCCGCACATAAAGCTGGAATCACCAACAAAGCAAATTCTAAATAAATGCCGGTTAACTTGACCGTAATGGGCATCAGGATAGCAAAGATCAGATAAAAACCACTACCGCGCATAAACGCAGGTTTTAACCAAACCAATAGCAACATCGCAGCGGTAATGAGTGCCAAAGGCCAAACGTCTGCCCAAGTCGCCCATAACAGTTGCCCATTAAGAATGCCTTGAATAAAGTCTCCGCCGTGTGGGTCTTTGCTCACCAGCAGGATCGCCAGCGATGCAGACACCACAAACAAGCTGCCAATCATGGGCTCTAAATGTTGCTGGTATCGTTTCTCCATTAAGGCAATCAAACCGCAAAGCTTCAAAGACATAACCCAAGGGCCAATCATTTCACCAAAGAATGAGCCTGAGAACAGCGCGTATTGGCTCAACCAGTAGTGGCTTAGTGCTGCCCCCAATGCCGCGACTTGCGCCACCGCCAAATCTATAAAGATGATCTGACGATTAAGAACTTGTTGCCCCAGAACGATGTTGCCAACTAACGCAATTAAGCCACACAAAACCGCAGGTAAAAGCCATGCATAATCTGCCATGACTTAGATCTTCACTGGAACGGGTGGCACTAACACATCCAGTAAATCATCAATGACCTGATCGTACATCTCATCCAAGCTTTCACCCTCAGAAACGGTCAATGGCAGTTGAATCACAGGTTTGTCAGTATGCTCCTGCAACCAGTTCGCTGGACGCTGATCCTGATGAGAGGAGTAAACAATCGCATCAAAACTGTCGGCATCTAACTTGGTAAGTGATTGCAGGTGAGATGTGGTCGGTGAAATGCCCGGTTTAGGTTCGAGATCGGCAATCTGCTTCATTCCGAGCCAATCGTACAAATAACGATACGTCGCGTGATAACCGACAACTTGCTTACCCTTTAAAGCCGCGCCTTTCTCATTCCATTCATTGAGTTTTTTTTGCCACTGCGCGCGAAACTTCATACCATTAACTTGGTAACTTTGTGCGTTGTCGGGATCAATCGCTTTTAAGCGCTCCGTTACTTTGCGAGATAATGGAATCATGTCATTTGCCGCAAATTGAACATGTGGGTTTCCGTGCGCATGGATATCCCCCATGCTGCGGTCAACATGATCATGAGAGTCCAACATACGCACGAAATCGGTCGCATAAATCATGCTTTGAGCACCATTTTGAACGGCACTATTGCCACTTCGATTTTGAAGCATCGGCAACCAACCTACCTCCAACTCAGCGCCAGAGCACATCGCCATGTCAGCTTGGCGCATCTTGGCAATCAAAGACGGACGAGCTTGAACATAATGCGGATCTTGCTTAGCCGTGGTTGCTGAGTAAATGGTGGCGTTTGGGGCATGACTTTCAAGAAAAGCTTTCCATTCAGGCTCACAAACGAAAATGTTGAGAGCCAAAGCAGGCGAAGAGATGATGGCAGATCCCGCCGCCATCATCACTAAACTGCATTTACTTATCGCAAGTTTAGAACGCATGTGCACCGTGCGCTCCAAATGTCATTACGTATTGCAGAGTAAACACGTTGTCTGTTTCGCAGTCTTGGTTATCAATGCGAGTGAATTGCGCACGGATCGTACCGAAATGAGAAGAATCCCATGCGATCATCGCATCCATCTCTTTATCATTCAGTGCTGTGAAATGCATGTGATCGCCGTGTGCGTGGCCATCATAGCTTTCTGCTTCGCCGTAACGTAGGCCTGTAGACCAGCTTGGGTTGAATCGGTAAACGCCCGAAACATAGTATGCGCTTAGGTTGTCTGGTGACTCTGCATTGTTCTTGTATTTGCTGTCTACTACACCGTCTAACAACATGTATTCCGCAGATAGCGTGAAGTTGCTGTACTTGTAGTTACCATCTGGTGCCCACTTCCACACAAAATCTGCGCCGTATAGGTTCGCACCCGTTACAGCCGCAGCGTGGCTGTGGTCATGTTCTTCTTCGTGACCATGGTCGTGATCTTCGAATTCTTTAACTTTGCCATTTTCGTTACGCAGGTAACTTAAACCAAACTGCCAACTTGAAGATTCAGAGAAATCATTACCAAGCTTCATCGTTGTCGTGTAAACACCAACTTTAGAGCCATCTTCAACAGAAGACATCTTGTTGCCGCTTAATGCTTCTACACCAAACTTCACGTAAAGATCGGTTGGAAGAACGATGTTTGCGCGTACACCGTCATCATAGTAATGCGAACCAAGGAAAGTACGGTAAGCAATTGGGCGTTCAACGAAACTGTCAGTATGCATGTGTTGATTGTTGAGGTAACCGAAGTCAGATAGGAATCGGCCTGCGCGCACGTTTACACCGTATGGCAATGCCAAAGTTTCGATGAATGCTTCTTCAAGCTCTAATTCTGTCTCATCGCCATGACTTTCAAGAACAGCGGTCAACGCACCGTGAAACTTATCGTCAATATTTGATGATAAGTTCAGTTCCGTATGGCCTAGGCCAAAGCCTTCTTCGCGCTCAGAATTATGACGTTGACCATCTTGGTAGTAGCCATCAACAACAACACCAATCTGTGGGTTCGATAATGTATCGGCAAAAACAGGGGACGCAAAAATGCTACCGATCGCGAGAGAAACCAATTTCTTATTCACTACTTCTTTCCTTTTGTTATGTTATAACATTTAATTTTGCGATGTTATAATATAACAATTATCATTACACAAGCAGAAATTTAACTCGGTTCCGACTGCTAGCTCGTATTCAATCCCTGATTTTGACTATCAACAAGTGAATCAATTGATGTTTTTTATACGTATACTATTGAGAGTCAATCATTAGATAAGTAACGGAATTTCAGTATGCTGAATATGGATTTCTCGAAAAGAATCGTGATAGAAACAGGTGAACAGGAGTGGATCGCCAGCCCTTCCAAAGGCGTGTGGCGTAAACCTTTGGAAAGAGAAGCCAAAGAATCAGGGCACACCACCAGCGTAGTGAAGTATGAGCCAAACTCGCACTTTTCGACTCATCCTCATCCTCACGGAGAAGAAATATTAGTGCTCGAAGGAGTGTTCTCTGACGAACATGGTGACTACCCTGCTGGAACCTACTTGCGTAACCCTCCTGGAAGTCAACATGCGCCCTATAGCAAAGAAGGCTGTGTGATTTTAGTTAAACTAAATCAATTCAATTCTGATGATCTTGAAACAGTTCGCATCAACACGAACGAAGCGAATTGGTTACCTGGCATCGGTGGGCTGACAGTCATGCCATTGCATGATTTTGAGCATGAACATGTCGCATTGGTTAAATGGCCGAAAGGCGAGAAGTTTCAAGCACACCGTCACTTTGGTGGTGAAGAAATTTTTGTGTTATCGGGGGAATTTAAAGACGAGCTAGGAATCTATCCTCCCTACTCTTGGATACGCAGTCCACATATGAGTGAGCACTTTCCTTTTGTAGAGCAAGAAACGGTCATTTGGGTAAAAACAGGCCACCTGCCACTCCAAGCTCCTGCTCAGCAATCCTAATGTTGGAATACTTGGCATCGTCCCTTGAAACTAAAATCGGCTCGTAGATTACGAGCCGATGATCATTGCGTCGCTAAGAGCCCATAATTCTCGAGTGGAGCCAATCTTTGAGCTCAGCTCGATTATGTTTTAACACGTTCATTTCGTGATCATCAATCGGGCTTCCTTGCAGTTCTAGTACGCGGATTTCCTTATCTAAAGCATTGTAGTTTTTAACGGTTTCAGCAAATGATGCATCGTTTTCGGCAAGCTGAGTAATGGTATCCAAATGTTCTGGGAATTCATGAGTTAATGAGTGATTTTCACCTAACATAGAGACCTCTTGGCTAGAGTTATTGATGTATATCTCCGCTCATTTTTTGAGCGACACATTCTTAACCATAGCACTTCATTGAGCACAATATCGTCGATTTGAGCACACTTTTACTGAACGTCTTAATGATGGTTCGTCACTGTTTTCGACCCGGTAACTCCGCTCGTTGTTATTCTGTATTTTGTCAATAATAAGCTACATTTAATACACTTCTCATAAAAAGGTACATCTAATGAACAGCATGAAAATTGGCCTAATCAGTGCATCAATAGCCGTTGCACTTATTGGCTGTAATTCAGACAGTGACTCTGTCAGTACAATGACTCCTGTTACTTTGTCCGTATCAGATGCCCCTATTGATGACGTATCAGAAGTGGTGATCACATATAACAAAGTTGCATTTCTTCCTCTGGATGGTGGCACACCACAAGTATTCGATGTGTATAAAACAGACGAAGAAGGCAATTTGGTCGACGAAGATGGTAACCCCCTTCCCGAAGGTGAAGATCCACTCCCACTAAGTGTTAACTTACTCAATTTCCAAGGCAGTGACGCGCAGGAATTGGTGGATGATGAACTGATACCAACTGGTAATTATAAACTCTGCGTGTTTGCTAATGATGGCGATCATCCAAACTACCCATCGTATGTGATGGACGAAGCGACAGGAAATCAAATCCCACTGACCGTCAAAGGTGATGGTGCTTGCCCACAAGGTGTCGGAAAGGATCCTGATTCTGGGGTACTGTTCTTTAACAACACCTTTGCAGTCAACCCTGACAATAATGAGTTCGTAGTTGAATTTGATCTGCGCCGTGGCTTAAAAGACGGAACAGGCCAAAATGAAGGCTACAGCATTCAACGCACCTCCGTCACTTTAATTAACACGGTTACAACGGGGGAGATTCAGGGTGATGTCGCAACATTGACCTATCAAAGCTGCGAAACGGATACCTCAAGTGCAAACGGATATGCGCACGCGGTCTACTTATATCAAGGAAATATCGCTGAAGAAAACATGGGGCCATTTGCCGGCGCAGAAGGCCAAGCAATGCCAATCGCAGCAGCGAACGTGGTTCAAGATGTTGATGATGCAAATTACGAGTACGAATTCGGTTTTGTAGAACCTGGTACTTACTCGGTCGGTTATACCTGTACGGCAAATGACGATTCTGAAGAAGGTATTGTCGCTGGCGAAACTTTCAGCATTTATCAATCAACTAGCGGACTTAACGTATCCGTTGGTACTAATACAGACGCAAACTTTTAAGATCCCCTAGAAATGGCAGAGTCAGCACAAGCTCTGCCTTTTCTTCATGGCGTTCTTGGTCAGCTCTTTGCTCACCACAAATCGACTCACACGATAATACGTTCGTTTTCATCCTTAGAAGAAGCTAATGGGTAGATAGAAATCCAGCTCAAACGCCTCACCATGGCTGAGAAAGTGATTTTTATGATAATGGACATAAGCGGGCGTAGAACGCTGTTTAAAGCCAGAGTTAGGCAACCACTTCTCTAATACCATACTCAGTTGAGGAAGAAGCTCACCATATACGCCCGTTAAGCGAAAGACGGCATGTAAACCGCCTGGGATGGTCATTTGATTCACGACGCCACGCACTTTGAGCGGCGTATCAATCTCCATACAAGCCACATAGCGACACTTGTCGAGTTCTACCCAAGCAGGGTTGGAGTGATGCAAGCCGTATTGAACCGAAAAGTCCCGATTCTCAGAACTTGCCCACGCTTCCAAAATCAGCCACGCATTGCGAATGGAACGGTTATAGCCCTCATGTCGAACATACGCCGCAAAGCGTTGTGGAACCTCCATAATTTTAGGTTCTGGCAACTCGCGTTTAGCAACACGATGATAACCCGCAGCCACTTCCGGATCCTTCAAATACGGTTTTTCTGCGACTTGTAAATCATGCTTTCGCCACGCACCAGGTGACATAGCGAACGTCGCTTTAAACGCTCGGCTAAAAGAAGATACCGAGCTAAAACCGCACTTGTTAGCAATGTCTAACACCGACGAGCTGGTATCAAACATCAGTTGATTGGCGGCGTATTCCATTCTTGTGCGGCGGATATATTGATGGACAGACTCCCCTACCACATCTTTAAAAATACGATGGAAGTGTTGCTCAGAATAGGCTGCTACATCTGCTAGCTCTTTAGCTGATAAATCTCTGCTAATGTCCTGATGAATGTAAAACAGCACGTCATTGATTCTGGAAACTTGTTGATGGCTCACGGAGTAAACTTTTGCTTAAATAGCATAAATGGACACGTTTAACAGCATAAATGGACACACTAAGCTTGGCAATTTACCTATACTATTTCTGACATAAAAAAAGATAATTACGAGAAGCACAGCACATGGAAATCGCACAGTCATTACAACAAACTAAGTCATCCTATATTCGAGAGATCCTCGCAGCAGCGAGCGATAAGAACGTCATTTCTCTTGCGGGTGGCTTACCGGACGAAAAAACCTTCCCGATCGACTTAATGAAACCGACGCTCGAAAACCTCGCGAACATGCCAGAGGTATTTCAATATGGCGCAACAGCAGGCTACGCACCGCTACTTAACTTTTTGACCGATTATTATCAGTTACCAGAATCTCATTTGGCGATGATCACAACGGGTTCTCAGCAAGGGCTAGATTTGATTGCGCGTGCGTACGTGAATCCGGGCGATAAAGTGGTGATGGAAGCGCCAAGCTACCTTGGAGCCATGCAGGTATTTGGTTTAGTGCAAGCCAATATCGTGACCGTTTCGCAAACAGAATGTGGCCCAAACCTTGAAGAACTCGAGCAATGCTTTGCCACGCAGCAACCAAAAATGTTCTACGCCGTACCCGATTTTCACAACCCAACGGGCGTATGCTGGGCGCTAGAGACTCGCCAAAAAGTTGCCGAGCTTTGTATCCAATACGACGTTGCATTCATTGAAGACGCACCATACCGCGAGCTGCGTTTTTCTGGTGAAGCGCTGCCACTGGTTTCGGATTTCTGCCCGCAGCACTCCATCGTATTGCGTTCATTCTCCAAAATCGCCTCACCAGGCTTGCGTATTGGTGTGGTAACGGGCAAACGCAGTTACCTTGAGCCACTCATCAAAATCAAACAAGGTGCCGATCTGCACTCTAGTATTCCTATGCAAGCTTTGCTGCATGGTCTACTGCAACATGACAACTTCGAAACGCACATTTCAACCATCTGTGCGCTTTACAAATCGCGTTACGATGTCATGTTTACTGAGCTGCAAAAACAGCTGCCAGAAAGTTGCGTACTCAAACCTGTCGATGGTGGCATGTTTGTATGGGTCGAAATTCCAGAATGCGACACCTTCGAACTTGCGAAGACTCTTCTCGCAAACTGGGTTGCTGTGGTGCCTAGCCCGGTATTTTATCCGGAAGGTTCAAAGGTAAAAGCCGCTCTGCGTCTTAACTTTACCAATGCCACACCAGAAGAACTGACGACTGCTGTCACTCGACTTGCGGATGTACTCAACGCTTTGTAATTAAGCGCATGCGTTAGAATTTGCCTTTGAGATTCGAAAAAGTCTCAAAGGCAGCATCAAAAAAGTTCCCCAAAAAATTTTATATTTTTCTCTCAAATCAACTCTCTACAGTAAGTGCCTGTTTTCTCTTGATCCTCTCACTCATATAAAAATGAGAACCTAATCACGTATTTGATGGTTAGAAAAGTTACGTCTATCTTTCAAACAAAAGACATCAACTTCGCAGCATTAATGTTCTCAATTTCAGACACTTTACTCAGTCGTGGCTTAGCGATTGAGTAAACGACTAGAAAGCATCTGCGGGCATACCCACTACGAAGGATTGACCAGAACCATTCTGAATGTCGCGAGCCAGTCTTTTGATTGGCAATTACGTCAGTGAATCGCACCAAATGACAGAGGGGTTATCAGGATGAACACTCGAACCACGACAGGACTCGTCGCCACTGGCTGGTCCGTTATCTTTTCACTTTTTACCGCATTCGCCGCGTATGCGAATACGTCTCCAAACTGTAGTGATGTTTTAGCGGGCAACACAACTGCCGTATCGCAAAAAATGATGGTTTTACTGGGCGAAGACATCACTAAATCCAACCGCATCACCACGGTGATTCCGGCCGAAAACAATCCATTTGTAACCGAAGAATTGGTCTCGGTTTCCAATGACGTATCGCCCAATGGACGTTTGCCACAAAAGACATTGGAAGAGATCCGAAAAGTACGCTCAGATTTAGAAAAAGCCGCACAGGAAGTAAGCCGATTACAAGGTACTTTTGAAGTCGCATTTGTTAGCTTGATTGATGGTTACTGCCAGTTCTCGAACCACGAACTTACTCAGCATGCCAAAATCGACTTTGACCATTTGGAAGGTCTCACGTTGTATTCAATCCCCGCTTTGTTAGCAATGGTGGATCAATCTTACGCCATGGCAGAAAATAGAATTGCTAGCGAGCAGGAACAGTTAAGCAACATCGAGAAAGAACAACAGAGACAGAAACAGCAAGCCAGTGCTGCCGCAGCAGCACGTTACCAAGACGGTAACGTGTTGGTGAAAGTCGAGAATTTTGATGGCTCTAATGTGACGTTTTCCGTCACTAACGTCGGTTCACAAGGTTCATTACAGCCAAACTTCAACACGTTTAATGCCTATCGCACCGAAAGCGGAGAGCTAGTGTATAAATCGGAGTCTTTGTTGAACTTAGCAGATACTGCGGGTAACACGCTTGAAACCATGGGGATCGCAGAGCTATCATCACGAGGGGGAGACAACTTGTCAATCTCTCCGGGTGAAACCCGAAAATTCGTCACTAGTATCGCTTCAGAAGTCGCACCACACGCACAGTTAAGCTTGGAGTTCCCAGCCAAAGTATTAAATACCGAACAAGACTTCACGCTGTCGTTTTCTGACACGACGGCTGTGGCTACAGCGAATGTAAATTAGCTGAAAAGTGCTCATCACAACGCGCACAGACGTAAACTTGTTGTTTGGCAGCAAGAGCAAAGACAGGCACATTTCGCCTGTCTTTGCTTTCGGAAAAGTAAAATTATGGCTGTTTGCACTTATAAGCATTGGCAAACATGGTAACCGATGTGGAGAAGTCCAACGGCTCATATAAATACAATGTATCTGCGCCCAAATCTGCCGCTTTGATGCGCATTTGGTTTAACGTACCCCAAACCATGTCTTTATCTGCGTGCAGCCAATAATCATAAAAGTGCCCTTCCGAGCCAATTACCGTTCCCATTAGCTCACAGTTTTCAATCGCATTCACGTTGTCCCAAAGCACTTGGACTTGCTCAGATTCTTGGGTCGGGAACGTCACACATCCCGTCAATGATGCCGCTAACGCAAGACACATCACTCGCTTTTTCATAGTCATATCGCCTAAAAATTATTTAGATGGCGGATTTTATGAATTGCTTATGTGATGACCAACAAAATATTTCTATCGCCCCTTTAAATAGAAATAATGGAAGCGAAGAAAACTCTAAAGGCAGCGTATACCGCTAGTAATCACATGGCATCTAAGATAAAACAGTAGCGATAATATACGGATGAGGAATAGAGTTTGGTTTCTAAAAACAAGCTAATTCGCTATACGGCTACGGAAGTCGCTGATGCATTTGAAAAAGAAGATGAGCTCATTAAACAAGTTCAGTCCAACCAACTCTCGCAAGTGCTATTACTTTGGCAAGTAAAAAGCCCGACGCTCGTGCTTCCCGCAGGTAAAAAGTGGCCTATTTCTAACGAGTTAGAACATGCGTTAAATGCGTCTGGCTGGAAACTCTTTTCCCGTAAAACTGGTGGTGCCCCCGTCCCTCAAGTACCAGGTATTATTAATCTATCCCACATCTATCACTGGCCAGACGGTGAGCCTTACGACATCAAGAAAGCGTATCTCGATTTATGTGCGATATTAACGGTTTTCTTTAAACAGCTCGGCGTGAAAGTGGATGTTCATGCTACGCCTTATTCCTACTGCGATGGCGAGTACAACCTCAACATTGGCGGGCAAAAAGTCGTGGGAACCGCGCAGCGTGTTTTACTTAAAAAAGGCGGCGGACAAGTGGTATTGTCACAAGCATGCATTCTGATTGATACCGACGTCGAGAAGATTGTCGAACCAGTACGAATGTGTAATCAGCTTTGTGGTCACAGCGATGATATTCGTGGCGATGTTCACACACCGCTCTTCAATCATATATCCGACCGCCCCTCGATAGATTCACTCTTTCAGCAACTGACTAGCGCGTTTTTAATGCATGCTAAAGGCGACTAAAGCCGCGTTAACAACCAAAAAAGAAAAGGAGCTTTCGCTCCTTTCCTACTCAATCAACCGACGTTAAAAGCGAACTTCCACTTCGACCCCTTCAATCCATCGACTTTTTTCCAACGGCTCATCAAAGCTCAGTGTGACTTTTAAATAGGCAGGCTGCCCTTCAAATGGGCTTTGAAGTTCTGAAGGCAATTTGTTCACAACCTCAACCGGCTTCGATACCGTCGCTCTAAACTTTCGACCATCAGGAAATACGACTTTTGCTTTGGTTTCCATATTACTGTATTCGAGGTATTTAGGATTTAGAAAAGCCGTAATTTCAGGTGTCACGTTGCGAGCAATCGTGAGCAATGGCGTATTTTCCGATACATTTTGCCCCTCATGCACATGAATATCGAGTACACGACCGTTCATAGGAGAACGGAAGGTGAGATCTTCTTGTTGAGCACGCTTTACTACCAGCTCACGCATTAAAGAACGATACTCTTGTGTCACTGGACCAGCCAACTCTAACTCTTCCAAGTTACGCATCGCATCCACATAAGCAATTTTCTGACTGCTTAACTGATTGCTCAGTGAGTTATTCACACTCACAATAGCCGCGTAATCCACCTCAGACACTTGCCCTTTCTTTCTGTAAAGGTCGTATTTTTTCTGAATATCACGGACCTTCTTCAAGCCTTCGGCTGAGCTCTCAATAGCACTTTTGTATAGCTCATCAGTACTTTGCACCTGATTTTTAGACAGTTTCACCAGCTCATCTTTAATGAAATCAATCTCTTTATTCAACGCATTATCTTTTAACAACAGCAGCGCTTGATCCTGAGTCACTTCCGTACCGACATTCACAGGCACTGGCCCAACAATGGCAGAGCGAGTTGCCGTCACCGTAAGTGGATGTGACGTGATAATGGCAGGCGCCGTCACTAACACTTGCGTTTTAAACAAGTAATAAGCCATAAACAAAAGCGGACTGATTACAATCGCTAAAATCAAGTACCAACGGAGACGATAACCGCCACGCTTTGCCTGTCCGTAGACGACTTTCATCCCGTTCTCAGACTGCGGTTTGTTTTTCTTATCTAAGTGAAAGTTAACTTTCATACTAAAACTTTTTACCTCGCTTCAATACCCACCAAGGTGCCATACTCGACTCTTCATGACTTCTCCTCACAACCTCATTAACCATTGAGAAAGCGGTAATCAAACGCATGAAAAACTGGTAGACAGGGTAAAGAAATAACCATTTCGCTGACTTCAAATCCTCTTTTTTTCTCTCTGATACAAGCCCAATGTAGACAACAAAAATCAGAGCAGATAAGAAGAGGTAGACAAAATAGAGCATTAGCATCAACGCCAATACAAATTTAAGTGGATAGACAATCACCATGTACACGCTAAATATCACCACAAGCAGCGGCAATAAAACGTTTTGAATCACGCCATAAGCCAAAGTGAATAAAAAGTTCCCCCAACCAAGTAGCCGTGGAGACAACCCTTCATTGTGTTTACGCAAAAACAAAAACAATAAATCGCCATCCCAACGTAACCGCTGCAATACCAAGCCTTTCAACGTATCTGGTACATCAGTATGGCCGATGGAGTGCGTCGAAAAGGCCAATTTATTATCAGGGTAACGACGTTTGTATTGCTTCAAGCGCATGGTTAAGTCGAGATCTTCTGCGGTATGCGTATCCCAGCCCCCCACTTGCTTAAGCAGGTTCTTCCGAAACGCTCCGAATGCGCCAGAAATGTTATTGAGCACTCCCCATGTCGCCATCCCCGTTTTACCGGCTTGCATCGACAGCATGTACTCCAAGGATTGCATTTTGGTCAACAAGTTGGCGTTATGGTTGCGAACTCTTAACGCACCACCGCTCGCAATCACATTTTTATCCGCAAACTGTTTCATCATGGTGAAGACCATGTCGTTATCGAATGATGTATCTCCATCCACGTTAATGACGATTTCACCACTAGCCATTGATAAGCCGGCATTCAGTGTAGATACCCGACCTCCTCGTTGCCATTTTGGCAACACGCGCACTTTACGATTACGAACGCCTGCATGCCTTTTCTCACCATTTAACGCGGCTTGATAGGTATCTTGGTTTTGTACCGCCCCATCAACCACAGCAAGTACTTCGATATGACCTGGGTAAACTTGCTCAACTAACGTATCGATAGTGATCCCAATCGCGTCACCTTCACCATAACAAGTAATAACGAAACTCACTGAAGGGAACCGCTTTAATTCTGGGTCTTCTTGCGCATATGACCAACGAAATATCCCTGTTAGCACCAGCAAATATAGAGGTAGCTCGATAATGATCATGACGGGAAACAGCAATAGCCATAACTCTTCATTGTGAAGTAGCATGCCTCGAAGATAGTCGAGCAGAACGAGACTATCTTGCAGCATAAATCTCACCCATCAGCGATTCCATCCAAACAGAAACACCGTCTTCAATGATCGGGTCGGGCAGGTCCCAAGCAAAGACATCCAACTCAAACTCTTCGTCTTCAACAAGCTCACCCAGATCCGATAATTTTTGCTGTAAAATGGACAGACTCGCGTTGGTCGTATTTGGCATTAGGACAAACAACACATCCTGTTTGTACTGACAACAGATATCGGTATCTCTAAACAAGCCGCTAAGACGACGCGTCAGTTGATCCATCAATGAGAATAATTTTGCATCGCCATATTGCTTACCGTATTCATCGATCGTCGGTAAATGCAGTCCAAGTAGAAGGTGCTGTTCTTTGTGTCTCAGCGCGACTTTATTTAACCATGCAAGCAAATTTTGGAAAAAGCTGACTTCCACTTTGCCTTTGATCGAGAGCTCAGGAGCTTGAATGGACTTGCCGTGTTGGAAAATGTATTCACCCACTTCACCAAGTCGATATTGGTAAATTTTCCGGACAACAAGCTCTTCGACTTTGATCTTTGAGTCACAACTTAAACATTGACTGATCGTCGCCGCTTCAACAAATAAACTGGAGCAACTATTACAAACGTGGTTTTCAAGCGGGCGATCATAATCAACGCCGATATGGCGCAGCTGGGTCAAACATTTAGGGCACTCAAGCTTTCCACGGCGCTGAAAGCTGTGTTGTTCACCAACATGGCCACAAGTGAAACAGTGCAAAGAGCTTTGAGAGTCGATATCGATGCTGCTGCAATCCGGGCACACCTCTACATAATTCAAGTGTCCGCTGTTGCAATGAGAACAAACACGAATTCTATCGATCAGTACTTCCGCTTCTAATACTCCGCGACCTTGCTCTGAGAGCACGTATCGATAAGTCGAATAAATATCAGGAAACAACATATCGATGATTGGGTACGAATAAACCGACATAGACTCTAAACTTTTTAAAGCAGTCACTCTTCGCTGACGATTGACCCCAAGCCAACCAATCAAAGGATCTAACACTTCCGGTTCATCAATGGCATCGAGCTTGCTCTGAATGGATCGCCAAATTTTTATTGATTCTCTAACTTCAAATACACCGTCGGTAACGCATCGAGAATAAGGGGTTTCCACGGTGACATAAACCGCCCAAGACCAACGCCCTTTCTCCTGATAAAACGCTTTCAGCGCGGTATCTATTTGGTGTGGATCTTGATAAGCAATACACACCATGCCACCGAGTCCCGTTGCCACCTCATCAATATGATTAACCAAAACCATATCTTCAGCTAACTCACTGACAGGCTGTTCACCAACCCAGTAGAAATTGTTATTTATTGACGACATTTTATTAGTTCTCACAACCACAAAATTAATTCATAACATCAGAAATATAGAACTTGCAGTAACAAAGCACTCTAGGTAGACAAGCCTTGCCACCGTTAAATACAACAATAGAACAAATATTTAGAGAGCTTTAACTCAGGCAGTAAAAGCAGAAAGATCTCTGAATAAAGTGTGAAGGAGGCCGTGAGTAGAGAAATCGGATAGCAAAGCGCATAGTACAACCTTTTGTTAGCAAGCTGGGATAATAGTGCGATTTGATGCAGAATGAGATCCTTGCATTCACATCAAGCTCATTGTTTTATATCAGTCGATTCCTTTCTGCTCAGCATTTAACCATACCGACATGTGTCAAATCTGAGACTTGGTAATACTTTACTAACTAATTTCCATTAAAATTGAGTGGCAAAACACTGAATAACATTCAATCATTCTGATTATTTATCAAACAAGTATTTTTAAGCCATTTGAGTAATTAATAATCACCATTTGTCTCACTGTTTTTTCCGAAAGAACACGTAACACATTCAAACTACAGAATGAATCTACGTCACTTTTCTATGCTCTTTTTTGTTCAAAAAAGAAATGAGATCCAGTTCAAATATTTATCCATAACAGAATTAGTTGAAGCCAGCGCGTAAAAGCCTCAGAATGTCGCACTTTTCGTACCGATTTGTTTTCGGCGCGTTGTTATCTAACTCTACAATTGAGAATCATACATATGGGTTTTACCTCTTTAGGTCTATCTGCTCCAATCCTTAAAGCTATTCAAGAAAAAGGCTACGACACCCCTTCGCCAATTCAGGCAAAAGCAATTCCTGCTATTTTGGAAGGGAAAGACGTAATGGCAGCAGCGCAGACTGGTACAGGTAAAACTGCAGGCTTTACGCTACCGATTCTTGAGCGTTTATCGAACGGCCCTCGTGTTCGTGCTAACCAAGTTCGTGCACTTATCCTTACACCAACGCGTGAGCTTGCAGCTCAGGTGCAAGAAAACGTGTTTATGTACAGCCGTCACCTTCCACTAAGCAGTGCGGTTGTTTTTGGTGGTGTAAAAATCAACCCGCAAATGCTGCGTCTTCGCAAAGGTGCGGATGTGCTGGTAGCAACACCAGGCCGCCTGATGGATTTGTACAACCAAAATGCGGTCAAATTCGACCAACTAGAAGTTCTGGTACTGGACGAAGCAGACCGCATGCTGGATATGGGCTTTATCCGTGACATTCGTAAGATCCTAGCACTACTACCAAAACAACGTCAGAACCTACTGTTCTCAGCGACTTTCTCGGATGAAATCCGCGACCTTGCGAAAGGCTTGGTGAACAACCCGGTTGAGATTTCCGTTAACCCGGCAAACTCGACAGCGAGAACGGTTGAGCAAAGCATCTACCCAGCAGACGTGAAGAAGAAAGCACCGATGTTGGTTAAATTGATCAAAGACGGCGATTGGAAGCAAGTGCTGGTGTTTACGAAAACGAAACACGGCGCAAACCGTCTGGCGAAGTTCCTGATCGAACAAAACCTACCGGCTGCTGCCATCCACGGCAACAAGAGCCAAGGCGCGCGTACCAAAGCACTGGCGGATTTTAAATCGGGTGAAATTCGTGTGTTGGTCGCGACGGACATTGCTGCGCGCGGTATCGATATTCCTCAATTACCACAAGTGGTGAACTTTGAGCTACCTAAAGTGGCAGAAGACTACGTTCACCGTATTGGTCGTACTGGCCGCGCGGGCGAAGTAGGTAAAGCGATTTCACTTGTATGTGCGCTAGAAGCATCTGAGTTGTTTGCGATTGAACGTTTGATTCAAGAAGTGCTACCACGTAAAGAGTTGGAAGGTTTTGCGCCAACCAATGTAGTGCCAGAATCTAAACTGGATACTCGCCCAATCAAACCGAAAAAACCTAAGAAGCCGAAAAAACCAAAAGCACCAAATGGTGCAAGTGAAAACGCCCCAGTAACCGAAAAGAAAGCAGGCAATGGTGCAAACAAACCTAAACGTCGCTTCAACGGTGGTAACAACGGCAACAAAAACAGCACCAATCAAGGTGGTGCGGGCAAGCCTAAAGGCAACCGTGAAGGCCAAGGTCGTACAAACAGTAAACCAGATGACCGTAAACCTAACGGCAACAAGCCAAATAGCAATAAACCGAATGGAAATAAACCAAACGGTAATAAGAGTGGCAACGCTGGTAAACCGTCTACTAACCGCAAGCCAAACAATGCTAAGTCTGCAGGAAACAAACCATCAGGTCAGCGCCGTAAGCCTCGTCCGCAAACTGCAAACTAACCTGTAAACGGCCTCCGATAGCAAATACAACAAAGCCGCTGATAATCTCAGCGGCTTTGTTTTTCTTAGAACACAGTTTTTAGAACGCAGCTTTGTTAAAACAGCCTACATTAAAGGTGTGATTCGAATATCTGCGATTTGCGCTTCGTTCTTTTCACCCTCAATACCACCAGCGTAGATGTAGGTTTCATTCGATGTGAGGTAACTCATATTGAAGTGATCCTTCAGCGCGATCTGATAGGTTTTCCCCTGCTCCAACGCCACTTCAATTGGCGTTGAGTAACGCATACCTTGGTTTTCACCAATATGGCCCATCTGCAAGTAACCTTGACCAACCACTTTACCTTCATCATCCAATACCTCTAACAATTTCACGGTGTTCGTGATGCCAGTATTAAGTTGCCCTAGGTTATTGTTGTACCAAGCATCGAACTGGTAAGTGCCCGTTACAGGGGCTGTAAACGACTCTGCACCTTTTACGATGCCGCTGTCTTTGCTCACCGTAACTACCGATACATTGTCTTTGAGTGGCTGATATTCACCATCAAGTTTGATGCGGATCTCTTCACCGACACAAACCGGTTGGCTTGGGTTAGAACGGAAGCCTTTATCGTTAATGCTTTCAGCCAAATAACACGCAAAACCTGTTGGCGTATCGGAATAAGATTGGGCAACCACGTTCTTTTGAATCAGCTCTCCATTGCGATACAAGTTCACGTTGTACTTGCTCGTCACGTCAATCGAAACCGATTTATCAACGCTTTTTACCACCAGTTTTGGCTCTTGCGGAGAATAAACGCGACTGTCTTCACTCACATACGGTTTCACCCCAGAAACTAAAGTAATGCTGCTATCTACATTCACAAGCGCGCCCAGTGTCACGTGGAAATGCCCCTTTTCGTCCATCGTGACATTTTCAACTGGGTAGTAGCCTGTTTCATCTTTACTTGCTTCAGGCAAATCAATGGTTACCGAATAGTTCTTTCCTTTGAAAGCAAAGTTTTCCAACGTGATTTGTTCAGACTGAGCCAACAAGTTATTGCGCACCCAGCTTGTGATAAATGGCTTCACTTCCAAATTACCTGTTTCGGTATGGATGCCGAATAGCGTCTCTACCACCATGTTCAAGTAGCCACCCACAGACCAAAGCTGACGCTGAGAGTTAATCACTGGGCCATCCAAGCTCGGATCTTCGCCATGATCACTATGGATGATGAATGACTTACCAGAAAGCCACTCTAAGTTCTCCATGTTGGATAAGTTGGTTGCCGTACCACGAACCAACGATTGAATGGCATTGTTCGCTGCTGCCACGTTTTGTGTTTGATGCGCGGCGCGCAAGCTGTACGCGGTAACAAATGGCCAAATTGCACGGTTATGGTACACAGGCACGTCTGGTTGTTGAGGGAAATAAACCGGCACGCCAAACTCACTGTGTGGGTAATTGGCCATGATTTGTTTCGCCTGCGCATCACTTGCCACACCACTGATGATCGCAAGTGCTTCGCCCAACATGTCATATTTGTCGACCGCGATGTCTTTGCCATTATCAAACAAATAACTTACGTACATACCGCGTTCGGCATTCCAAAACTGCTCGTTGATAGCGGTTTTTAGCTGTGCAGCCCACTCGGTGTATTTGACCGCGTTGGTTGAATCGTACTTCTCTGCCAACTTAGCCGCGAGCTGAATCGCGCGGTAGTGAACCACATTTGTCGATAACGCTTTGCTGCTACCAATCGCATTGACATCGTTTGGCGTCCACGTTGAGTAAGTTTGCTCACGCCAATCAAGGAATGATTGCTCACCAGTGTATAAACCAGATTTCGCATCAAAAGCCGCCAGGCGATCGGCTTCAAGTGTATTACTGATCGCTTTGTAAGCGCGCTCAGCAAATTGGTTGTACTCTTCCCCATCCAATGCCGAAAGTAAGCGTTCTGCACCAAGCGCCCAAGTCGTGCGGTCAGTACTGATTGGCCAGCTACCGCCAGTGCCCGTGTCTTGCACAATCTGCTCGCCATCGTATTGCTGATCGGTCGTATCGCGGAAGGCGGACAATTTGAAATTCAAACCATTTTGCACGCGAGTTGGATTCATCAATGCAAGCGAAAGGTCTGCTGCGTACGCCAAATCACGCGTCCATACGTAATGCCACTTCGCGCCCGTCTCAAAAACTTCCGCTTTGATTGGGTTGTTGTAGTTGTAATTGCCGTCTTTGATTTCAGAAACGGCAAGCTGGTCTAGCTCTTTCATCGTCAACGCAAACAACGCGTCAAACGCGACATCGCCCGACACCACTCGCGGCCCTGTTTGTTCATTGATCACTAAGCCTTGGTCGAGCGCATCACGCAATTCTGTCGTCGTTGAAATACCAAATTCACGCAGCTCAGCTTTAGGATCTTTCACCGAGAAAATCACGGTATCACTCGAGTCATCGTAATTGGCGAACAGTTTCACTTCTTTACTCTGATGCCCTTGATGCACCATTGCAGGGTCGAGAATCGCATCAGAGTAGTATTTTTCCGCTTCTTCTTGCGTTGCTTTCGTCACAGTCATTGTCGCGCGACTTTCATCGGCAAAGCTCACAGAAAACTTGTAATACCCTTTGTCTTCAAACGTGATCTCAGAGTTGCAATCATCGTTCATACACGCTTCATTCGTGTCTGGTTTTGGTAGGTACTCCTGAGCTTTATCGAACGCCGCGGGCTCCTCAAAATAGGTGTATTGGATCTGCCAACCCGGATCAGCAATCTTGAACTGATTGCTACCTCGAGCGACGCGCAGTACGGTTTCGTACTCGTTATTACCCAAATAGTTTAGCTTGGCATGCTCTGCCGTGCCCCAATCCCCATTTAAACCACGTAAATATAAGTCGGCTGAAATAATTGGTTTGTCGACCGGCACAGGCGCATCAGAGGAATCTGACCCACACCCAGCAAGACCAATACAAGACGCGACAGCAAGCGCAATAAAACTCGGTTTCATGTTCATCCCTTAGATTGTTGTTTTAGCGACAGTCTAAAGAACACCCTTTTGAGGGGAAAATAGGAAGTCAGGAGCGAGCTATAGATAACATCTATACGTCAAACCCCAACAGTGATGTAGATCTATGAAATGCGCATAATTTCAATCAAATGAGATTACAGATTTGTGATTTATAAATGAAATTGTGCAAAATACCCCTCATTCTTAGAGGGGAAAGAAAATGGACAAATCTCTGCAGCAATTTTTACTGGTTGCACGCTGCCAAAGCATCAGCGCTGCGGCAAGAATGGCAGGGTTAAGCCAGCCAACAGTAACAAGCAATTTAAAGAAGCTGGAAGAGAATCTCGGCGTGACGCTGTTTGAACGTCATCCTAATGGCATGGTGTTGACCGAATACGGACGCATCCTCTATCGCCATAGCAACGCGATGCAGCATGAATACAACCAAATGATGCAAAGCATTGATGAACGGAAACAGTACCAAGTCGGAAAAATTAAAATGGGTACTGGCGATGCGTGGTGGCCGCTGTTCGTCAAACAAGCACTCAATGAACATCTGACCAAGCAGCCATCGGCATCTACGCACGTCGAATTTGGCAACCACTTAGGCTTGATGGATTCATTAATCAACGAACAGATTGAATTCTTCATCGGCCACGAGATTGTCGGCTTGTCGTCTAAATGCGATGTTACGTTTATTCCACTATTTCAAACGGTTGATGCCTATTTTGTTTCCCCAAGCCACCCACTTCTAGGGAAAACCGTCACCGAAGAGATGCTGCACGAATACCCCGCTCTTTCGGTCACTTATGACGCTAAGAAATTCGCTCACGTCATCGATAACCCAATCCCGAAACAAAATGAACGCGAAAGGCAGCAACTGGATGACAGACCGACTTACGAAGTGGATTCTCTGCTCGCCAGCATTGATGTACTGAAAGAAAGCGTCGCGGTGATGTCTTATACTCGCCATCTGCAACCGTATTTGGAATCCTTTGGCTTACAATGCTTAACCATGGAAAACGAACCAAACCCTGGCACCGTCGGGATTTATCGCCACCGCCGAGAAACCTCTGAATCGCATCTAGATCTGATTGCTGGCATCACTCAGCGCGCTAAATTGCTCAACTAGAAAGTCCAAAAACAGGCGAGCTCTTTTCGGTTGATATTGACGGCTTTGATAAATGACATGCAGATCCGCTTCAGCGCCTTGCGAAAAGGCGCTGAAGTTTTTCATATACCCATCCAAAACCGTTACTAAACGTTGTTGTTTGAGGTCTTGCTGAATATCTAAAATCGATTTCAACGCAATCCCCGCACCGTCCAACGCCCATTGTCGAATTACTTCACCATCATCAGAAAATCGCTTTGGCGTGACCGTGATCGTTTGGTGAGACTCTTCACCTTTAAAGTGCCACGTTTTTAATTCTTCATTGCTGCGCACCATCGCTAAGCAGCGATGATCCGCGAGATCTTGTGGGCAGTTTGGGATACCTTGCTTCGACAAATAATCAGGTGACGCGCACAGTACGCGTTGACTCGACGCCAGCTTGCGCGAAATGAGATTACTGTCCGCTAACTCGCCGTAGCGAATCACTAAATCGAGCCCCGATTCAGCCAAGTTCGATAAATTGTCATTAAGGTAAAGATAAGGCGTGACATCCGGATATTGCTCAGAAAAAGCCGACACCATCGGCGAAATAATTTGTTTGCCAATATCTCGTGGAGCTGAAATTTTCAACGTTCCGCGCACTTGCGAAATACCCGTTTGCAGTAAGTTTTCCGTCTCTTTCACGCTATCAATGATGTTCAGACAAGCTTGATGGTACATTGCCCCTGCGTCCGTGAGTGATACGTGGCGTGTGCTTCGGTTGAGCAGCTTTACGCCATAGCGTTCTTCTATCGCTTGCAGCCTTGCCGTTACCGTCGCCGGAGATAAACCTAACTCCCTTCCCGCCGCTGCCAGACCTTGATGTTTAACGATGCTGACAAACAACGTCATATCCGAAAACTTATCCATCTTCGCGCCCTTATTATTTGGAAAAACTGAATAATCAATTCAGATATTACCCAATTATCAAATTAAGTCGAATCCATATACTAACCCTATCGACATTGTTTAGACCCAGAACGTTATGTGACAGGGCAAAGTTAAACGCCGTAACGCTGTATTCGGCGTCACTGTGTTCAACGCACAACAACACGCCCTGCCCAGCCAAGAGATAGGAAACAAAAAATGAAACTGTACATTTATGAACATTGCCCCTTTAGCGCCCGCGTCCGTTTTGTTGCAGGCATGCTGAATATTCAGCTCGACGTCATCAACATTGCTTATGACGACGAGAGCACCACCACAAACATCATCGGCGCAAAACAAGTTCCTCTTTTGATCAAAGACGATGGCGAAGCGATGGCGGAAAGCTTAGACATCATCAACTACTTCCTTGAATTGGCATCTTCCAATGAAAGCAGCCAACCCTCAGCACCGGTTTTAGACTGGCAAAAACAGGCGTTTTTACCGCTACAAAAAGTCGGGTATCCGCGTTGGTCAAACATGACGTTACCGGAATTTGCAACAGAAACCGCTAAACAAGCATGGCGTGCAAAAAAAGAAACCGAAGCATTAAATTTTGAAGCTTTGATTAACGATACACCTGCGATTGCGAAAGAAGTCGCCGCTTTGATAGAACAAACCAAACCCTTGCTCAACCTAAATTCAGAAAAGCAAACGTCACTGGTTGATCAAGCCATTATGTTCTCTATTCTACGCGGTTTTTTCAGTGCTCCCGAAGTGCAATGGGATCCAGCCGTACTTCATTGGATGGCAACCGCTCGTAAAGCGACCAACGTGCCAGTACTTATCTAAGGAGTGCAACATGAAACAAAGAACAAATAAGCTGTTTGAGCCAGCTCAAATGAAAGCGTTGTCACTACAAAATCGTATTGTCATGGCACCAATGACTCGCGCACGCACCACTCAGCCGGGTAACATCCCGAATGAGATGATGGCAACGTATTATCAACAGCGCGCTTCTGCTGGGCTGATCATTTCCGAAGCCACACAAATTTCGGACGATTCTCAAGGCTATTCGTTCACCCCTGGCGTTTACACCAATGCGCAAGTGGCGGGCTGGCAGGGTGTGACCCAAGCGGTCAAATCACAAGGCGCAGCGATGTTTTGTCAGCTATGGCATGTGGGCAGAGTGTCTCACCCAACATTCCAAAATGGTGAACAGCCTATCGCGCCATCTGCGCTCGCTCCGGTAGAGACGCAAGTTTGGATTGCAGATGAACAAGGCAACGGCAATATGGTCGATTGTGTTGAGCCTCGCGCCATGACACAAGCGGATATCAACCGAGTTGTCGGTGATTTCGCGAACGCAGCCAAACGCGCCATTGAATCGGGTTTTGATGGTGTAGAAATCCACGGCGGGAATGGGTATCTGATCGATCAGTTCTTAAGAACCAACTCAAACCATCGAACAGACAACTACGGCGGTTCACGAGAAAATCGTATCCGTTTTCTTATCGAAGTAGTGGATGCAGTTATCGCCGCTGTTGGTGCGCATCGAGTTGGAGTGAGATTGGCACCATTCATTACGTTTAAAGATATGGACTGCCCAGATATCGTACCAACGATCTTGGAAGCATCAAAACAGCTACAGGAGCACGACATTGCCTACTTGCACTTGTCCGAGGCCGATTGGGCCGATGCTCCAACGATTCCTGAGACGTTTCGAGTCGAACTTAGAAAGCGCTTTCGCAACGCTATTATTGTTGCAGGTCGCTACGATCCTCAACGAGCAAACGAAGTATTAGAGAAAGGCTACGCGGATCTTGTCGCATTCGGACGACCATTCGTAGCAAACCCAGACTTAGTCTCTCGCTTGCAACATCACCATCCGTTGGCAGAACTCGATGGCTCAACGTTGTTTGGCGGAAACGAACGAGGCTACACCGATTACCCTGCTCTGCAACAGGAATACGCAGAACAGGCCTAACAAAAAAAGCCCCAACCTAGCTGCTACGGTTGGGGCTGTCACCAAACTAGAATTGGTTTTAGCTAGCTTAATCTGGCTAAGAGTTAAATCACTTCTAACGCGCCGCTGCGCCAAGGTTCGATAACGACTTTGATGTGATCATTTGGCGTCATTAACTGTCTAAACGCATCTTCCACACCATCGATTCCCACTTTGGCGGTAAGCATTTTCTGCCAAGGCAACTTGTGTTCGGCAATCGCTTGAAGGCATTGCTCAAACTCTTGCGGTTGGTAGTAGTAAGAGAATCTCAAATCGAGCTCTTTTACCGTCGCGTACGCGTAGTTAATGGTTGCTGGAGCCGTATGAATGCCTGATACAACGATTCGAGATCGGGCAGGAGCACGGCGCATGAAATCATCAATCAAAGTATGTTTGCCAACACACTCATAGATGACCAAACGTGAATTCATTCCATACTGTGCCCCGACGGCGATCTCGTCCTCCTTGGTCGGGTTGATCAATCGATTTGCGCCAAACTCGCTGGCAAGTTGCAGCTTCTCTTCCTGAAGATCGACCGCAAGAATGTTGCTCACACCGCGTTGTTTGAGCGCTGCAATCACCGCCAGCCCTATAGGGCCGCAACCGACAACCAGCGCTGTATCTTCCGTTTCGATTTCACTGCGATTGACCGCATGCAAACCGACCGCCAGCGGCTCGGTTAACGCTGCCGCTTCAGACGGTATTTCGTCGGGCACTGGCAGTAGGAGCGCTTCATCAAGTAGGAAATACTCAGAGTAAGCGCCGTAAGTACCCGGAGTGACACCAACGCCTGCGCCATTTTGGCTGAGCAACATCGGCACAGAGGTGACTCGGCTACCGACAGGCAACGTTTGCTGCGTATCGGCACCGTATTCGACAATTTCCGCACAGAATTCATGTCCCAACATCACTTGAGCGTGCTCACCTACTTCATCAGGCATCAACCCGAGCTGGTAGAATACATCAAACACCTCATCCGCGTGTCGAGTAATGTGTAGGTCGGAGCCACAAATCCCACAGGCGAGACTACGAACCAAGATTTGTCCCGCTGCGGATTTGGGGATTTAGACTTGCTTCAGGCGGACACTACCATCCTGCATTACGATACTGTTCATCTGTTGCATGGGGTTACTCCGCTAGCTCATCACTCAGGGCAGCAATCGCACCCGGTTTGATATAGCGCGCAGTGAAGCCTTGCGCTTTGGCAGCGGCAACCACCACTTGCTCAATCCAACCTGCATCCATGATGTTGATAAAGTTACCCTCTTCGTCAAAGTTAATGTTCGCACCTTGGATCACCATAAAGCCATCTGCGCCACCCGACTCTTCTGGACAGTGAAAGGTATGAATCGAACCGCCCGGCTCATATAAGTAGCTACCAGCGGTTTGGACTTGGTCTGGATACTCGATGTAGTGCCACGCGCCACTCAGTGTATAGAAATGCACCACACCAGTATGGAAGTGCTTAGGCAGAGTGATACCCGGTTTGAACTTGGCGCGAATCACCCACGTACCATTTTCTGGGTCAAGAAACAGCGGGTAAACATCAACACCCGGTAGCGCGTCTTTAATGATCGACTCTTCATTAGTATTAAGAGTTAATAGGAAATCTTGATGCTGAATAACTTCTGGTAATGACATAACTTACATCCTCACTATTGCTGTAATTTGGCGTGCTCGCCTATTCCATCTATCCCATGAGCGGGTACTTAAAATTCTCGAAACCGTCAGATGCGCTAATGGTGCAGCCGTTGATACAGTTGGCTTTCTCGCTGACAAGAAACGCTACCACGTTGGCAATCTCTTCTGGTTGCGTGAAGTTTTGGCGCATCTGTTCTTTGCGGATGTGGTTCCACAAGCCGATCTCTTCGTATTGCCTTAACATCGGAGTATCGACACGTCCCGGAGCGACGGCACACACACGAATATCCAGAGGCGCTAACTCTAGAGCGGCGCATTTGGTCATCATATCGACTGCGGCTTTACTGACGTTGTAGGTAAACGTCATCTCGGAGGCCATTTGGGCGTAAACGGAAGAGGTATTGAGGATCACGCCCGGTGTCCCTTGCGCTTGGAATTGTCGTCCAGCGGCGAGAATGCCATAGTAAACGCCGTTTTGGTTGACTTTAGAGATAGGCTCAAAGTCGGCGATAGGATCATGTTCAAGCAGAGGTTTCGGTGCGCCGATACCTGCATTGTTGACCATGATGTCAAGTGAGCCAAATTGTTCGACCGCGTACCTCACCATGGCTTCGACTTGTTGGTAATCGGTGACGTCCGCAACAAAGGTTTCCAACTGCTTAGAGCCAAAACTTGCGTACATTTGCAGTGATTGCTCTGAGATATCGACAGCAAGCACTTTGGCTCCTTGCTCTCTTAGCTTTGCAATAATAGCTTGCCCAATTCCACCCGCAGCGCCAGTCACGATGGCAGTTTTATTGATAAGTTCCATACAGCTTCTCATCCATGCGTTGTTGTTATCGAAATGTAACTTAGATCAACTCACTGGCATTCACTTGACCTTTTACGAAGTAAATTTGATATATTGCGATTTACAACCTGTTAACATTTAAAAATCGAGACATGTATATCGTACGAAGTGGCGCTGCCGATAAATTTGATAGCTTGGTTTCAGAATTAGGTCAGAATCCGCAAGAGATAATGGCCGCTGCTGGCCTGTCTGCCGCGCAGTTTCGCGATCCCGATACGTATCTCGCTTATCCAAGATTGGCTGAATTGCTGGAGGAAGCGGCTGCTCGTTGTAAGCAACCGTTGTTTGGTGCGTTACTCGCCGAGCGCCAAAACCTGCAAAGTTTAGGCGATTTGCCGATGCTGGTTTCTCGTGCTGAAACGGTCGGTGATGCATTGGCGCGGGTGAATGATTATCTCTATTTGCATTCGTCAGGCGTTACTCTCAACATGACGCCACAAGATGATTGGGTACGATTGTCGCTCAATATTGATGTGAATAGTGACCGCGGTATTGCGCAGTTGATGCAGCTCAGTGTGTCACACTTAGCCATGTTTATCGCCAGTTTGCTCGATATTGAAGCAAGCCACTTCGCGCTACATTTGACTCAACACGCAACCTTGGAAGTAGAGCAAAGCAAGTTTGCCCAACAGAACAAACTGCGTTTCGGTGATAAGTTTGACGGTATCCTACTTAAAGCGAGTCTGCTTAACGCTAAGAACCACCAAGACGAAGACGCACTGGATCGCCACTTTCAACAGCACCTCAAGTATTTACAAACCCGCTATCCTAACAATCTGAGTGATCAAGCAGCGAATATGATTGGTCGTTTGTTGTCGACGGGAGAATGCAGCGTGGAGCGCGTTGCAAGAGCATTAGACCTGCATCCGAGAATGCTGCAAAGCAAGCTAAAGCAGCAGAGCACGAGTTATCGACAGCTGTTGCAGCAAGTGCGTCAGGATTTCGCCGAGCAGCGTTTAAGTGAGAATATTCAGAGTATTACCGATATCGCGTTGCAACTGGGTTATGCAGAAACTGCGGTATTCAGCCGCCACTTTCGCAGTTGGACAGGAAAGTCGCCCAGCCAATGGAGACTGGAGAACAGAATAAGTTGAACCAGTTTGAGAGCATAGATTAAAAAGCCGCCGATATTCAGCGGCTTTGAGCGTTTAGTCGATACTATCGAAACGCTAAATCACGTAAGAAAAGTGAAATCGAAGGGAAGAAAATCAGCATCACAGAGACCAAAAGCAAGATGAACACAAACGGTGGTGTGCCGCGAATCACTTCCACATAAGGACGTTTAAACACGGCAATCGCGGTAAAAATATCACAACCGAATGGCGGTGTTGCAGAACCTATCGCAGCTTGCAATGTCACGATGGTGCCGACCAGTACTGGGTCAATGCCAGAGGACTTAATCACAGGTGCAAAGATAGGGATCAAAATCAGCATCACTACGATTGGATCAACGAACATACAACCAATAAAGAACGCAATTGAAATAACGACCAGTAACTCGGTCTGCGAAAGATCATTAATCCCGATCATACCCAACAATTCTTGCGGGATCTGGGCAAATGAAATTACCCAAGAAAAAGCAGCCCCTGCTGCGACTAAGATAAATACCACCGCGGTAACCATGCCCGTAGAAAGCGCGATTTCGCCAAGCTCCTTCCATTTCACTTTACGGAAGATAACCATTTCTAATAACACAGCGTACAACACCGAAACCGACGCCGCTTCGGTAGGGCTAAATACTCCAGCATAAATACCGCCAACAGTAATGATCGGAAAACCAAATGGTAAAACCGCTTTACGTATTGTGGTCCAACGCTCTTTCCAGCTGGCTCGCGGGGCATTTTCTACAGAGCTTTTGCCTGCATAAAAATAACAGTAGGCAGAAAACATCAATAAAATCACGATCGCCGGTCCAATACCAGCAATAAACAGCTCAGCAACCGATGTTCCAGACACCACACCATAGATGATCATACCGATACTCGGTGGAATAAGGAGCGCTAAGTCAGAGGCGTTAATAATCAAAGCCAGAGCAAAACTGTCTTTGTAACCATACTCCAACATTTTCGGTCGCATAATAGAGCCAACAGAAACAACGGTGGCTTGTGTAGACCCAGATACCGCACCAAACATCGCACAGCTAAGCGATGAGGTGATCGCCAGACCGCCACGAACGTGCCCAACAAACGCCATTGCGACATCTAGCAAGCGCGTTGCTGCCACGCCTCGGGTAATAATTTCTGCCGCGAGAATAAACATCGGTACTGCGATCAACGCAGCGGGTTTGATGCCAGCAAGCATTTGCTGGATCATAAAATCTGGCCCCAGACCAAGAAAAACAATAAATCCCAACATGGTCGCCGCTAATAGCGGTACCAACATCGGAAATCCAAAAGCCAACAACGTGATCATCGTTGCTACAAGAGCGGTCGTCATAGCGCTTTCTCCTGCTTAGTGGCAGAGCCGATGCCATCTGGTCGAGATGAGCGTGAAAGCTTTGTCAGCATTATGAAACGTTTGATATGGCGACTACCCACACGCGCGAACTGAACCGTGCTAAAGAAAAGGCCAATCGGTGCGATTAAGTACACCCAACTCAAAGGTACTTGCATTGCAGGAGAAAGACGCCCCATTTGGCTCACCTTGCCAATGTATTGCCACGAATACCAAGTTAGCACCGCCACCAATGCGGCGGTGAGTAAATAAATAATGCCGTTGGCTAAAGTTTGTATACGCTTTGGAAGCATATCGGTAAATGCCGTCATACGGATATGGCGAGATTGGCGGGCAGCATAACTGCAACCAATAAACGTGACGGCAATAATGAGGAAATAATTGAGTTCTTCTGAAAAGTAGATGCTTTGGCTAAAGAGGTAGCGCCCTAACACGTTAGCAATTGAGTTCAACGCAATAAGAAGCACCGAGCCAATGAGCAGTGCCGCCTCCGCTTTCTGTATATATTTATCTAGCCACTGAAAAATCCCTTTCATCCGCGCTGCTCCTGATCAACAAAAATGTTAATGAAACGTTATCTTTTTCATGACAATCAAGTCAATCAGGTGAATAAGAAAGATTTTCTGAACTTGGCGCTTTCGCAGAAAAAATTGGTCAGAGCATACTGCTCAGACCAAAAAGTGAGAGGTTGGAGGGTTTGTATCGAGAATTTCTGCAATCACAGACAACCCATGCTTGATGTAGCCTCGATTAGTCTCTGCTCCCAAACTGATTCGCACGTAAGGCATTGGCTGGTTAGTATCGAGAACAAAAGGTTTATACCCCGTGATCTGCACCCCAGAACGCTTAGCCGAAGCGACCAGCTCATCACTGCTCCACTGCTCGGGTAACCTCAACCAAATGTGCTGACCATTCGGGTGTGAGCTATAAACATGCCCTTCTAAGGTGGCTTTTGCTATTCGCTGGCGCTTGGCAAATTCATTGACTTGAAATCGAACAAGTCGATTTAATGTACCGTTCTCGATCCACAAATGAGCGACTTCAAACGGTAGCGGGGTCGCAGACCAACTCGTCGCAGCTAAACGGCCAATCGCATGCTGCAAAAAATGACGTGGGACCGTTAAATAGCCCGTACGCATACCTGGCGCTACGACTTTGGTTAAACTGGTGACATAAAAAGCCTGCTCGGGTAACAGTGCGGCGAGAGGTGGGACACGATTGGGCTCTAGTGCCCCATACACGTCATCTTCAATCACGTAGATCTCATACTGCTTCGCAATATTTGCTATCGCCTCTCGGCGCGAAATGTCCATATGCGCACTATTCGGATTGGCCATGCTCGGTGTGCAACACAGCGCCTTGATTGGTTTGTGTTTACATGCCCATTCAAATGCATCCGGCGTGATACCAAACTCATCCATCTCAAGCGGCTGTAACTTAAATCCAAGCATTCTCGAGCGAGAGATCAAGCCATGATCGACTAAGTGGCCACAAGCGACTAAATCACCGTGTTCAACAACGGTGCTTAAAGCCAAGGTCAAGCCATGGCATGCACCATTTGTGAGTAATATTTGCTCGGTACCAACGTCTAACCCTTGGCTACTGAGAAATCGCGCTCCGGACTCAATATGATGAGGCTGACCTGTTACTGGCTTTGCTTTACTGATCAAACTGCGATTGTTTGTTTGCCCAGCAATTTCCATTAACGCCTGATTAAAAAGCGTAATGTGGCGATCGGTTACTACCGGATGAGCGATCGACATATCAATTTCATCCGGTGTTTCTTTCATCTCTTGCGTCAGCATGAACTCCGTGTCCGTGCTTTCATCCACAAAGCCTGATTTTACAAACGTACCGTTTCCCACCCAAGACTCGAGCGCACCTTTTTTCTCTGCATAACCATATGCATGACTGACGGTTTGTACGCTCACGCCAATTTGCTCCGCAAACTCACGATGTGTGGGTAGTCGAGTACCGGGTTTTAGGTAACCACTGCGGACACATTCGACAAGATAATTGCCAATGGAGATGTACTTAGCGGTGCCTGGGCGAATGATCGGGTTCAAAGAAATTGTCATGACACAATATTTTAATTGATTCATTTTTAATGCTCATTGTAACTTCAATTTAACAAATGGCGAGTTTTTAGCCATTAAATGCGGTGTAATGCACAAAAATGAGCCACAATTGTAATGATTGACATGAGAAATATAGATTCAACAAACATGTTAAATGGCATCGTTTAATCCAAACCCAGCCGCAGTGGTGAGTTGCAATAGTTTTTAAACGCAGGTCTGGCTGACCTGGTGGAAGGTAGAAATACCTCAACGTCTCCGAAGGCCCATAAGGCGTCGGATTTTTAACAAGGAGAAAATATGAGAGGCGTTGCTTTGCATTTTACACTGGATGAATTCCAGGACCGATTAACAAAAGTTCGGCAGTCGATGGAAGAACGAGAGTTGGATGTCCTTATCATTCACGATCCTTCTAACATGGCATGGCTGACAGGTTATGACGGTTGGTCTTTTTATGTCCCACAATGTGTCGTTGTAGGATCATCTGGCGAGCCTGTTTGGTTTGGGCGCTGCCAAGATGCCAATGGGGCATACAGAACTGCGTATATGTCGGCAGAAAATATCACCTACTACCCAGACCATTATGTAATGAACCCACCATTACACCCAATGGATTTTCTGGTAGAAGCGGTACTCGCCCCGCGTCTTTGGGATCGCGGCCGTATCGGGGTGGAAAAAGATAACTATTACTTTAGTGCCACCGCTTACGAGTCACTCACCACGCACTTGCCGAATGCTCAACTTCTCGATGCAACCGGGCTAGTCAATTGGTGTCGCGCCGTTAAATCTGATCAAGAACTGGCTTATATGTACCGCGCAGCTCGCATTGTTGAAAATATGCATCGCGTCGCGTTCGATATGATCGAGCCAGGATTGCCTAAACATCACCTTGTCGCCGAGATTAACCGCCAAGCAGTACTTGGGCATGAAGATCACTTTGGCGATTACACCGCGATCGTGCCGCTTTTGCCATCTGGTTCTGATGCTTCTGCACCTCACCTAACGTGGGACGATAGACCTTTCAAAAAAGGCGAAGGTACTTTTTTCGAAATCGCTGGGGCACATCGCCGTTACCATTGCCCACTATCTCGCACTATTTTTCTTGGAGAACCGGACGACAAATTCAAACGTGCAGATGAAGCATTAACTTTAGGTCTCGAAGCAGGCTTAGAAGTCGCAAGACCAGGCAATACTTGCGCCGACATCGCCAACGCATTGAACCAAGTCCTCGATAAAGCAGGATTCTCACGTGAAGGCGCCCGATGTGGTTACCCAATTGGTCTGAGCTACCCTCCTGACTGGGGCGAACGAACCATGAGCTTGCGAGACACCGATAAAACCGTATTAAAAGAAGGCATGACATTCCACTTTATGCCGGGGCTATGGTTTGAAGATTGGGGGTTAGAAACCACCGAAAGCATTGTGATCACCCGTGATGGTGCAAAAACACTGTGTGATTTCCCACGCCACTTATTTGTTAAACACTAACTTTTCAAACCGTAAGTTCTGTTGAACTGGGCTTAAGAACAAAAAGGACTCGATATGCAAAAGAGCTCGATCACAGCCACCGTAGACTTTGACCGAGAAGGCGTGCAGCACGGCTTTTTAGCGCTGCCCTATTCCCATGATGACTCCGCTTGGGGAAGCATCATGATACCTATCACCGTGATCAAAAATGGTCACGGGCCAACGGCGCTGCTTACTGGCGGTAATCACGGTGATGAATACGAAGGCATTACCAGCCTACTTAAATTGGCTAACTCGCTGCAAGCAGAGCAAATCCAAGGTTGCGTCATTATTGTGCCAATGATGAACTTACCTGCGGTACAAAATGCCTCGCGCACATCGTCTATCGATAAAGGGAATTTAAATCGCAGCTTTCCCGGAAACCCTGTAGGCTCAGTGACCGAAAAAATCGCGGATTACTTTACTCGTTACTTAGTACCCATGTGCGATTTTGCGTTAGACATTCATTCAGGTGGAAAAACGTTAGACATCGTGCCTTTCGCCGCAGCCCATCGTCTCGACAACCTCGATCAAGAAGAAGCATGCATCTTAGGTGCGAAACTGTTTGGCGCACCTTACACCATGATCTTGCTCGAAATGGACGCCACTAGCCTGTACGACACCGCAGTGGAATCTCAAGGCAAAATTTTCGTCACCACAGAGCTCAGAGGTGGCGGAACCAGCACTCCAGAAACCATCGCTTATGCCGACCGAGGTATTCGTAACTTCTTGCGTTTTTCGGGCAACTTATCAGGTGATTACGAAAAACCAACCCTGCCAACCAGGTTGCTTGATATGCCCGATGCAAGTTGCTACGTGCAAAGCCAGCACAACGGTATCACCGAATACTTATTTGAGCTTGGCGATACCATCAAACAAGACGATGTACTTGCAAGAATCTATTCAACCGAGCGTACAGGGAGCGACCCAATCGAATACAAAGCGCAGCGCAGTGGGATTTTTGCTGCACGTCGTTTCCCAGCCATGGTCAACATTGGTGACACGGTCGCCGTAATTGCCGAAGACTGTGGCGAATTAAACTAACTCTTACTAGGGCGTATTGACCTTTCGCGGTTAAATTTTGTTCGAGGTAAAATCGTTTTAGGCGCGGCGAAGACTATGCAGCCTAGTCATTCTAAGCAAATGGTCTTCAACAAAGCATAAAACGATTTTTGCGGGGGCGCCTAGCTCGAACCCTTCGGGCAGCCTTTGTGGTTCATTTCTACTGCGTTATCGGCTTTTTATGTAGGCCACCCACAAAGCGCTGCAAAAATCAGCTCGAAAGGTCAACACGCCCTAAACACGACACAACATCGGGTCTGGTGTATCACCTGCCGTTGGTGAATTGACTCACAAACTGATTAAGGAAGAAATGGATGAATCCGATGAAACACAGCTACCTAACGAGTGCCATACTGATCGCTGCCAGCTTTGCCACCAGCAATGTTTATGCAGAGACGTGGAAATTCGCTCTAGAAGAAGTCAAAGGCTCGGTGCAAGATGCTTATGCGCAAGAGTTTAAAAAGCGCATCGAAAATGCAACCGATGGCGACGTCACAGTGGAAGTCTATCCATACGGCACATTAGGTCAGTCAGAAGATCTTACCGAGCTTACTGCGAACGGTATTATCCAATTTACCAACGCATCGCCAGGTATTTTTGGTTCATTCGTGCCCGAAATGCAGGTTTTCTCCATCCCTTACCTTTTGTCGCAAGACAATGATGTGAATAAAAAAGTGCTGAGTTCAAGCCCTACTATCTATGACACACTCGGCGGAAAGCTAGAACAGAAAAACCTCAAACTTCTCACTATGTATCCAGAAGGTGAAATGGTGTGGACGACCAACCGTGAGATTCGTTCTCCAAAAGATTTTGATAACTTCAAAATACGCGTGATGGCATCGCCAATGCTGGTTGAGGCTTATAAATCGTTTGGAGCCGACCCTACGCCTTTGCCCTACTCAGAAGTCTATGGTGCTCTGCAACTTAAAATGATCGATGGTCAAGTAAACCCCGTTTTTGCTATCGAAGAAATGAAGTTCTACGAAGTGAATGACTACATGATCTGGGCAGGACAACAACAATTTACTACTACTGTCATTACCAACAACAGCTGGTTCGAAACCCTCCCACAAGACCGCCAAGATCAGGTCAATAAAGTCATCGCTGGTATGACTGACTTTATATTTGAAAAACAGGATGAGTTTAACCAAAAACGTCTTGATCAAATTAAGCAAGCAAAACCAGATATGCAGATGATCAAACTCGACAGTGACGAACGTGCAGCATTTAAACAAGCCTCTATGCCAATGCGGGACAAATACATCGAGCTTACAGGCGACAGCGGTAAAGCAGTGCTGAGCTCACTGGAACAAGAGTTCAATCAATAACAGAAAAAGGAGTGGCCTTCGGGCCACCTTATAGCGGTTGACCAGTCATCAACTATTCTGAACTGATTGGTATTTTACAGGGAGACCAATTATGCGCCTCGATCGCTACGACGTAAAAATTCTACAAATACTTCATGACAATGGCCGTATTACCAAATCTCACCTTGCCGAGGCCATTAACCTATCCGTGAGCCCTTGCTGGGAGCGTGTCAAAAAACTGGAAGAAGCAGGCATCATTGAAGGCTACGGGGCAAAAGTAAATACCGATGTTTTGTTCAAACGAACGTCGGTCATGGTTGAAGTTACGCTCAAAGAGCACAGCGCCCAAGCGTTCAAACGTTTCGAGCAACTGGTTCAACACTCACCAGAAGTCACTGATTGTTATGCCACAGGCGGCGGTGTCGATTACATCCTCAAAATTCAGTCGGAAGATATTGATCAATATCAGCGGCTTATCGACAACTGGTTAGAGTCAGAAGTGGGCATTGAGCGCTACTTTACTTACATCGTGACGAAAACAATCAAACGTGATGCAGGCACATTAGAAGTGAACCAAAACGCCTTGTTCTAAAAGGGAAAACACGCTTAAAAGACAACCAGAAAAATCACCATATCTAACGGTGTGGAAAAGAAAGTTTTGATGGTTTAAACCTCGGCATCAGAAATTATTTCGGTCACTTCTCCATTACAGTTTAACTATGGACAACGACGCTGGGAGAAGGACTCATGACAGCACTGCACAGCTTACATGCTGAGGAATTAAAAGCCTCACACGACATGATGGCGATAATGAAAGACGTACGTTTGGTGAGAGGTTTAGCGTACGTAAATGGCAAATGGGTAAGTGGTGACCAATTTCATCCGGTGGATAATCCAGCGGATGGGACGGTCATCGGCTACATTACCAAGCTATCTCAGCAACAACTCTATCAAGCGATTGATGAAGCCGACCAAGCCTTTCGTCAATGGCGAAAAATGCAAGCAGAAGAACGCGCTGAAATTCTCATGCGTTGGCACGATCTGATTTTAGAATCAAAACAAGATCTTGCTCGTTTGATGGTTATGGAGCAAGGCAAAACATTAGGTGATGCTTTGGGTGAAATCGACTACGGCGCATCCTTTGTTCGTTGGTTTGCAGAGGAAGCACGCCGCAGCTATGGCGAAACCATCCCAAGTCATATTCCGAATGCGCAGCTATCGACGGTACGCGAACCGATTGGTGTCGCAGCTCTGATTACACCATGGAATTTTCCTAATGCAATGGTCACCCGTAAAGCCGCCGCAGCATTAGCGATAGGCTGTCCGGTGCTCATCAAACCTGCCAGTGAAACGCCTTTCTCCGCATTGGCCTTGGCAGAATTAGCAGACCGAGCCGGCTTTCCACCTGGTGTATTTAACGTGATCACTGGCGATGCGGTGATGGTGTCACAAACCTTGTGTCACTCCGATAAAGTCAAAGCACTCTCGTTCACAGGTTCAACTCGAGTGGGTAAGTTGCTGCTGCGCGACGCGGCACAAACCGTGAAGAAGTGCAGTATGGAGCTCGGCGGTAATGCCCCTTTCATCGTGCTGCCAGATATGGATGTCGAGCAAGCAGCCAAAGCTGCCGTGGATGCCAAGTTTCAAACAGCAGGACAAGACTGCTTGGCCGCAAACCGTATTTTCGTCCCCGAAGATAAGTACGAAGCATTTTTGGAAGCGTTTGCCAAAGAAATGAGCCACATCGTTTTAGGCAATGGTTTAGATGAAAAAGCCACCATGGGGCCGCTGATCAATCGCACTGCGGTGGATAAAGCGCATGATTTGGTGCGTGACGCACTCGACAAAGGCGCGCGATTGGTAGCGGGATACCACCAGCCCGTACCAGGCGAAAACTTCTTCGCGCCGACATTGCTGGCCGATGTCACCCCTGATATGGCGGTGTATCGCGAAGAGAATTTTTGTCCTGTGGCAGGCGTATTGCCTTACCAAGACTTAGATACCGTGATTGAAATGAGCAACGACACTGAGTACGGCTTAGCTGCCTATGTTTATGGCCACGATATTCACCAAATTTGGCGCTGTATGCGTGGTTTGGAGTTTGGCATGGTGAGCGTGAACTCCGTCAAGATGACTGGGCACCCTATCCCATTCGGCGGTGTGAAACAGTCTGGACTTGGACGAGAAGGCAGTCGCCACGGCTTTGAAGAATACAGTGAAATCAAATACTGCTGCTTAGGCGCTTTACCAACCGTCAGTGGCAGTTAAGGCACGAAATATGGATATCCAATTATTCGAGGAGAAGGATCATGAGCAACAAAACCCAACAACTTTTAGAGATCGACCGTCAGAGAGTATTTCATGCCTCAACCCACCTGAAGCAGTATGCGGCTGGGGAGCTTTCGGGAAGAATTATCTCGAGCGGAAGCGGAATACGCATCACCGATTCAGAAGGCATCGAGCTGATAGACGGCTTTGCCGGGTTGTATTGTGTGAACATTGGCTATGGCAGGACTGAAATGGCCGATGCTATTTATGAACAAGCCAAAGAGCTGGCGTACTACCACACTTACGTCGGTCATACGAACGAAGCACTAGTGACACTGTCAGATCGCATCATCAAAATGGCGCCTGAAGGCATGAGTAAAGTCTACTACGGCATGTCAGGCAGCGATGCGAACGAAACTCAACTTAAGTTGGTGTGGTATTACAACAATGCTCGTGGTCTACCAGAGAAGAAAAAAATTATCTCCCGTGATCGCGGCTACCATGGTTCAAGTATCGCTTCGGGTTCAATGACAGGGTTGCCTCTGTTCCACGCACATTTTGATTTACCGCTTGAGCGCATCAAGCACACCATGGCGCCGTATTACTATCGCCGTGAAGACGAGAGCATGTCTGAGCTTGAATTCTCTCAATATTGTGCGGATCAACTCGAAGCGATGATCTTGGAAGAAGGCCCAGAAACGGTAGCAGCGATGATTGCGGAACCAGTGCTCGGTACTGGCGGTATTGTGCCACCACCAGAAGGATACTGGCAGGCGATTCGCAAAGTACTCGACAAATACGATGTACTCTTGATTGCGGATGAAGTGGTCTGTGGCTTTGGTCGCCTCGGCTCCGATTTTGGCTCACTGCACTACGACATGAAACCGGATCTCATCACGGTAGCGAAAGGGTTAACCTCAGCGTATCAACCGCTGTCTGGCGTGATCGTCGGTGAACGAGTTTGGAGTGTGCTAGAAAACGGCACCGACCAATGGGGCGCTATCGGACACGGTTATACCTACTCCGGTCACCCAATGGGAGCGGCAGCCGCGAACTGCAACCTCGATATCATTGAACGTGAGGGCTTGGTGCAAAACGCAGCCGAGGTCGGCGCTTACTTGCAGCAACGCATGGCGGAGACGTTTAACGATCATCCATTGGTCGGTGATACTCGTGGCGTTGGCTTGTTGCATGCGTTGGAGTTTTCTTCAGACAAACTCCGCCGAGCACACTTTGATCCAAACTTGAAAGTAGGTCCGCAAATCGCGGCAGCCTGTTTAGAGCAAGGCTTAATCGCTCGCGCCATGCCACATGGTGACATCCTCGGCTTTGCTCCACCGCTTATCGCGAATCGTAATGACATCGACACTATTGTCGACAAAGCGCACCAAGCGGTCAATAAAGTGATGGATAACCTCGTCACGTCTAAACAGTGGCAGCCAAAATAGCCGCGAATTAACCAACTCACAAACCTACCAATGATTACCGCCCCCTCTGACCAAATTAGAGGGGGCGGTCCTAAGAGACGTACTAGATGGAAACACAAGCAATCTTTGCCGCAAAGAAAGCGATTAACGGATTAGTCAGTCGCACACCATTACTTCACTCACCACGGTTATCGCAACAATATCAATGTGAAATTTGGTTAAAACTGGAAACACTACAACCTATTGGTGCTTTTAAATTGCGTGGAGCGACTCATGCCATGAACAAACTGAGTGAGGAACAAAAACAACATGGCGTCGTCACTTGCTCTACTGGTAATCACGGCCGTGCCGTGGCTTATGCTGGGCAACGACTAGGAGTCCGCACCGTGATTTGTATGTCCAATTTAGTGCCACAAAACAAAGTCGACGCAATTAAAGCATTAGGCGCAGAAGTTCGAATAGTTGGTCAAGCACAAGACGACGCGGAGCGAGAAGCATTGAGGCTAACAGAAGAAGAGTCGATGACCTATCTCTCACCATTCGAACACCCAGACATCATCGCCGGACAAGGGACCATTGGGCTAGAAATCATTGAAGATCTTCCTGATGTCGACGTCATTTTCGCCGGGTTATCTGGCGGCGGATTGATTGGTGGTATTGGCTTAGCCGCAAAATCAAACAGCAGCAAAGTGAACGTGTATGGCGTTTCCATGGACAAAGGCGCTGCGATGGTAGAAAGCATTAAAGCAGGAAAACCAGTACAAGTTGAAGAGTACGAATCGTTTGCTGACAGCTTAGGTGGCGGCATAGGTTTAGACAATCGCTATACATTCAAACTCGTGCAAGAAGTCATGGATAAAGCGTTTTTAGTCAGTGAACACAACATCGCCAAAGGCATGGCAGATATTTTCGATGCAGAAAAATTTGCCGTAGAAGGCGCGGCCGCAGTGGGGCTTGCCGCCATTCACCAGCATCAACTGGACTTACGCGGTAAGAAAGTCGTTTTGGTGCTCAGTGGAAAAAACGTCTCTTCAGACACTTTTGAGACGGCATTAAAAATTGGCCGCCAAGTCAAAGAATAACCGAGGTCGTGCGAATGAAAATCTATAATAAATCTCAGATAGAGCAAGTGACTCAGTTAGATCTTAATGCGTTAGCGGCCGTGGAAAATGGCTTCAAAGCACTTGGGCAAGGCAACGTCACCATGCCTCCGATTCTTAGTATGGCAATCGAAGAACATAACGGCGAAGTGGATGTAAAAACGGCGCATATCAAAGGTAATGAGCGCTTCGCGATAAAAATCAGCCCAGGATTTTTTGATAACCCAAAACTAGGACTACCCAGCCTAAATGGTTTGATGGTGCTCTTTAGCGCGAAAACAGGGCTGGTTGATAGCGTATTGTTTGACGAAGGGTATCTAACCGACATTCGTACTGCTCTCGCCGGCGCTATCTCCGCGAAATACCTGTCGAACTCAGAAGCATCCAAAATTACGGTTATTGGCAGTGGGCTTCAAGCAGAACTACAAGTCGCTGCAATAAAATTAGTTAGGCCAATCTCCCAAGTGAACATCTGGGCAAGAGACAACACAAAATCGCAGGCTTACAAACAACGTATGGAGCAACGATACGATCTATCCGTATCCGTACACTCCTCTATCCAGCAAGCATGCCAAGAAGCCGACATTATTGTCACGACAACACCATCAAAAGAACCTTTGCTGAATTGGGAAGATATCCCATCCGGAGCACACGTGATCGCTATGGGTTCAGACAGCCCTCATAAACGTGAGCTTGCCACCTCAGTCATCCTAAACGCTGAGCATCTGGTGGTTGATCGAATCAGTCAGTCAGAATCACTTGGCGAATTACGTGGTGTAGACAAACCGCTCACCCGTAGCCTAGTCGAACTTGGCGACATCATTTGCGGCAAGCACCCCTACTCAAGGCGTGTTGACGATGTTTCGGTATGTGATTTAACGGGAACTGGCGTTCAAGACACCGCAATCGCTGACTATACCGCTCAACAACTCACCAGCATTCAATCCACGATGTAACTTATTCCCTGTGACTTTGGCGGTGGGCAACCACCGCACTTTTTGAGGGCCGTAACATGCCAGAGCTCTGTACGTTTCAATCTTTAACCACTCAGTTTGAGTTTTCGGCGGATGTATCCGCTTATCAACGTTCAATCGGACTCATTCAACTCGCGACCGACTATGTGCTAGAAAACGAATGGCGCGAGCATTTACCCGCAGATGTTCGCTTATACACTTCACGCTTTCTTACCACAGGTACTGTCGATCCTCTGCACTTAACAGACATGCAAAACAGTATCCGCGAGTGTGTACGCACCATCGTGCCAATGTGGCCAATCAACGTCATGGCGTTTGGCTGTACGTCAGCTAGTGTGCTCATTGGCTCCGATCAAATCACTGATTTAATTCGTCAAGAGAGACCCGAAGCCATAACAACTAACCCTTGGCAAGCCGCACTGAGAGCGCTTGAACACCATCAAGCTCAAAGAATCGTTATGCTGACGCCGTATACCAATGACGTCAATCACCCACTTTATGAGTCCATGACCGAACATGGCATTGACGTTCTGGCCTTTGGGTATTTCAATCTCGACTACGATCCCCATATCCCAACCATTGGAGGACAATACGTAGAAAATGCCTTAGCGCAGCTGCTTGAGTCGATTGATTGCACTGTGGACGCGGTATTTATTTCATGCACGAACATGCGAGTCATGCATCTACTGCCTTATTTCTCAAGCCGCTTTGGTATTCCTGTACTAAGCTCCAACCAAGTGATGCTTTGGGACGCATTGCGTTTGCTTGAGTCCGATAATTTCTCCGACGTATCATCATCGCCCTTTCCTTGCTGATAAGGACTCGCTAAAATGCACAAAATTGCGCACTAACTGGATGAAACATGGCAAAACTTACCCTTCAAGAACAAATGCTGAAAGCTGGCTTAGTTAATGAAAAGAAACTAAAGAAAGCGAAGAAAGGCTCTAAAAAATCACGCGTTCAAGCACGCGAAGTAAAAGCGGCGGTTGAAGAGAATAAACGCCAACAGTTAGAGCGTGATAAACAATTGAGCGAACAGCAAAATGCCGAGCGTTTGAATAAAGAGATCAAAGCGCAAATCAATCAATTGATTGAGATGAACAAGATCGACTTAAAAGATGGCGATATTAAATACAACTTCACCCATGGCACCTTGGTTAAGTCACTGTATGTTGATGCTCTCATCCGTGAACAGTTGATTAAAGGCATTCTAGCCATTGCGATTGTCGGTGAAAGCTACGTTGTCATTCCACGCGGAGTAGCGAATAAAATTGCTCAACGTGATGAATCCGTCATCATCGAACAGAAAGAACCAGAATCGGACATTCCAGCAGAAGACGACCCATACGCAGATTTCGTCGTGCCAGATGACTTGATGTGGTAACAACAAACAATAGATGCATCAACGAAAAGAGCCGCTGATATAACATCAGCGGCTCTTTTTTTAATAGAAAAAATACGCTACAGAAATGATGTGCGTTATTGCTTACTTAGTAGCAAATTCACACCAGATGCGGCTAAAAACAGCGAACATCCGCGATTAAAACGTTTCGCCATCTTTGGATTTGAAAACCAATGTCTAAGGTACAAACCAAAAATCGCGTAAATTGAAATGGCGACCATTTCTAAAATCAAAAACGTGGAGCCAAGGGCAAAAAACTGCTCTTGAACGTTGGCGTTCACATCAACAAACTGCGGTAAAAATGCAGTAAAAATAAGAATCGCCTTCGGGTTACCGGCGGCAAGCGTAAACTCTTGTTTCGCAAGCCCTGCATAGTTGCGTGAGTTAGTTAACTCAGAGATCGGGCTCGATTCCGAACGCCAAAGGTTGAATGCAATCCACAATAGATACAACGCCCCCACCAGCTTTAACGCTAAAAACAGCATTTCTGATGTGTACAAAATCACGGCGAGCCCAGAGGCAGACAACGCGATCATGCCAGAAAATGCCGTAATACGCCCTAAACTAGCGACAAACGCGGCACGAAAACCGTAACAACGCGCATTATTCATTGCCAATAAGTTGTTTGGGCCTGGAGTCATATTCAGAGCAAAGCAAGCGGGAATAAAAAGGAGGAGCTTCCAAATATCCATGATAAAAAATGGCCTTAATTTTTAGTAATAGCCCGCACCGTAACATTGGCTGCTAGAATGAGTAAATAAAAATTCTACGCTAGAGCATTTCCGCTTCAAACCGAGCTGCTCTGGCTTGTGCAATCGTACAGTGCGTTTCTGTCATTAACTCAGCCAAGGTGATATTTGGGTTTTGCACCACCAACCGAATCAGTTTTTCTTCCAACGGTTCCAGTTTGTCCTGATGAACGGATAACCCTTTCTCCAACTTATTCATCACAAACCTTAGCTCTTCACACTGCCCTGCTTTTAGCTGATCAAGTAACGCTTTTAAGTTCAAAGCTTCTCCAGAAACTTGCCAATGACGAGAGCGCCTAACTCGCTTAACGTCACACCCGCAATCCGCCGCAATGACTTTAATGCGTTTAGCATTCTCACCGCCAATGCGATGAATCAGAGAGGGCAGCGAAACAATAATGTCGTCATCTTTCATCCGTTACTCTCCCACTACTGACACATTCTCTCCAACCCAAGTGAGTAGCTGTTTGGCGGCTTTGGAGAGTACCTGATTTTGGCGCACAATGTAGCCGAAATCGGTGTTTGGAAAACTAGGCAAAGGCGTAACTTCTCGGGAAAGCTTTAATCTCGGATCGAGCGAGAAATCCGGCACAATAGCAGTCCCAAACCCCGCTTCAGCCCAGTCGATTTGTGCTTCCACACTGCCCACTTCCATCACACGATGCTTAGGCAGATTTAACTCAGGTAAAGATGCATCTATCAGCTCACGGGTTCGCGTGTCGTGCCCTAGTAGAATCAGCGTCTGGCTCTCTTTTCGATTGTCCTGCCACTCAAAAATGTTATCGCCAAACGCACACCAGTGAATTTGAGTGAGAGGCGTAAAATGCAGCGGTTGACTCTCTTTTTGTGCGATAACAAAGCCGATATCGGCACGCGCACTTTTCACCAAATCCACCGCTTGAGAAGACGTGGTATTGAACAATGCCAAGTCGATACCCGGGTATTCACTTTTGAATTGCTGGAACGGTTTGATAAGCAGTAAACGTGAAACGATATCGCTCGCCGCAATAGAAAGCGTCCCCTGCGTAAGATCGTTGATGGCATTGAGATCCGATTGGCAAATTTGCAGCTCATTAAGCATCCGCTGCGCCGTATCTAACAAACGCTTCCCCGCCTGCGTCAGCTGTACAGGATTTCGCTCAATCAATTTCGTGCGCGTGGCCTGCTCCAACTGCTTGATATGCAAACTTACGTTCGGCTGCGTCATGTGCAGTTCCGTCGCTGTTTTGCCGAAATGTTTTACCTCTGCAAGAGTTACGAAGGTTCGCAGCCAGTTCAAATCTAACATTGCCAATTCCGATATGGGATTCTTATCAAGTTAATGAGTATAATTAATTTCTCTTATTATGGCGAACACCTTAAGATTTTTGCATCTGTTTTTGGAGATTAAATTATGTCGTCTATCGTTGTTGTGGGTGCAAACTGGGGTGATGAAGGCAAAGGCCGCATCGTTGACTTTTTGGCAGAGCAAGCTTCTGCGAGCATTCGTTTTCAAGGTGGTAACAACGCGGGTCACACCGTGGTTAACGACCTAGGTACGTTCAAGCTGCACCAGCTACCAAGTGGCGTTTTCAATCCAGACTGTTTGGCAGTATTAGGTCCGGGTATGGTTATCAGCCCTGCGTTGCTGTCTCAGGAGATTGCGGAAGTTGAAGAAGCGGGCGTAAAAGTGAATATGTGCATCTCTGATCGCGCAACACTGTGTCTACCTCTACACGCACTAGAAGATACGCTGGAAGAACAACGTTTAGGCGACAAAGCATACGGTTCAACTCGTCAAGGTATTGCACCTGCGTACGGTGACCGCGTAATGAAGAAAGGCATTCTTGTTGGTTGGTTGAAGCAACCAGAAGTATTGGTTGAACGCCTTCAATTCATGATGGATTGGAAACTGCCGCAACTGCGTGCGCTTTACCCGACGTTCGAGTTTGAACAAACCGCTGAAGAAATGGCGAACTGGTTGCTAGAAGTGTCTGCACCTTGGCGCGATTCAATTTGCAACGTAACGCTTCCTTTAAAAGAGCTACAAGCAAAAGACAAAACACTGTTGTTCGAAGCGCAGCTTGGTGCGGGTCGTGACCTTGTTTACGGTGAGTACCCTTGGACAACATCTTCTAACGTTGTATCAATGTACGCGGGTATCGGCAGTGGTCTTCCAGCACTTCGTCCTGAACGCGTTATTGCGGTTGCAAAAGCATTCAGCTCATCAGTAGGTACTGGTACGTTGATCACTGCAATGGAAGAGCAAGATGCTTTCCGAGAACTTGCAGGCGAGTTCGGTGCAACTACAGGTCGTCCGCGCGATATGGGTTACTTCGACGCAGTCGCTACGAAGAATGGCGTTGAACTGCAAGCCGCAACTGAAATTGCACTAACGAAAGTAGACTGTTTGACTGGTCTTAACGATCTGAAAATCTGTGTTGGCTACGAAGGCGACCACAGCGAAAACCCAATCTGGCCTCAAACTGCATCTCTTGCGCCAATCTACGAGAAGATGGAAAGCTGGAGCGAGGACATCACAGGTTGTCGTAAGTTTGAAGAGCTTCCAGTAGCAGCACAGAAATACGTTCTACGCATTGAGGAACTGATGGGCGTACCAGTAAAAATGGTGTCTGTGGGTCCTGGTCGTGAACAAATGATTATGCGATAAGATGTGAATTAACACATCATTGGCAAGCGGCTTTTATCTGTTCCGGGGTAAAGCCGCTTTTTTTTACACTGTAAACTTTGAAGAAGTTGCACTTCTCCATTCGTGTTTAGTAACCTAATCGCGCCTCCCTTCCCTCTTTATTTATCAATCAATAGATTAGAGCATATAACGCATTGTGCACGTTATTAGTACATCTCACTTGTTAAAGAAGCACGTTATTTAAGTTAATTGTTTGAATTAATGTTCTTTAACTGATTGCTTGATCACGATCTTCATCTGCAATTTGTTGAACTAGCACTCAAAAAATCTAACCCGCTGTTTTTAGGATAGATGAGTTCCCCAACATCCAACCTAACAGCAGGTGATTCCTATGACGAAAAATCTTTTCCGCCTCAGTACGATAACTCTCGGTTTATGCATCAGTTCGTTCTCTTTTGCGCAATCCGATCTTCCGAACATTAAAATTCTTGCCACTGGCGGCACCATAGCAGGCGCAGGTCAATCTGCGACAGAGTCAAACTACACCGCAGGTAAAGTCGGTGTCGAATCATTGATTTCTGCGGTACCTAGCATGACCAACATTGCCGATATTTCCGGAGAGCAAGTGGTCAGTATTGGTTCACAAGATATGAATGATGAGGTATGGCTTAAATTAGCCAAACGCGTCAACAAACTGCTCGCTCAAGATGATGTTGACGGTATCGTCATTACTCATGGTACCGATACATTAGAAGAAACCGCTTACTTCCTTGATCTGACCGTCAAGAGCAAAAAGCCAGTTGTGATCGTCGGTGCAATGCGTCCTTCCACCGCAATGAGTGCTGATGGCCCAGTTAATTTATACAACGCCGTCGTGACAGCCACCGATGAAGATTCTGAAGGGCGCGGCGTGTTAGTCGCGATGAATGACACTATTTTCGATGCGCGAGACGTAACTAAAACAAACACCACTTCCGTCAGTACTTTCCAGTCACCTAACTTTGGTCCTATCGGTTACATTCATAATAGCGATGCCAAATATCAACGAAGCCCAGAGCGTAAACATACGACAGAAACCCCATTCGATGTATCAAAACTCAACACACTACCTAAAGTAGGCATTGTTTATAACTATGCAAATGCGTCGAGCTTACCAGTCAAAGCCTTTGTTGATGCCAAGTTTGACGGCATCGTAAGTGCTGGTGTCGGTAATGGTAACTTATACCACACGGTCTTTGATGAGTTAGAAAAAGCGAGCAAAGATGGCGTTGTTGTTGTAAGGAGCTCTCGCACACCAACCGGCTCAACCACTTTGGATGCTGAAATTGATGACGACAAATATGGCTTTGTTGCCTCAGGCACACTAAACCCACAAAAAGCACGTATCTTACTGATGCTGTCACTGACTCAGACCAAAAACTATCAAGACATCCAAAAGATGTTCCAATACTATTAAATCATTCTGTGTAAGGCATCTTTAGATGCACAAGAGGAGGAGTTACTCGCCTCCTCTTGCACACGACGATGTTGGTGCCCACTATTAACCAAACAAACGGCGCTTCATCCCTGCTTTTTCAAGAATACGCGTGGTGATCTCTTCCACAGAGAGAGAGGACGTATTGATGTATGGGATCGCCTCTCTTCTAAACAACGCCTCTACGGTGTCTAGCTCCAGCTTACACTGCTCAGTACTGGCGTAATCACTTCCAGACAAACGATTCTCACGGATTTCAGTCAAACGTTCAGGGTCGATAGTAAGCCCGAATAATTTATGACGATGGATCTCAAACTCAGGCAACAAACGCATCATCTTCACATCTTCCGCAATGAACGGATAGTTCACGACACGTAAACCAAACTGCATCGCCATATATAGGCTGGTGGGGGTTTTCCCGCTGCGCGATACTCCCAGCAGGATGATATCGGCTTGCTCCAACCCTTTTAGCGTGATGCCATCATCATGCGCCAAAGTATATTCAATGGCCGCGATACGGTCGAAATAGGTATCGGAATCTTTCCCCACACTGCGAGAACGTTGCAACTTGGGTTTTGGCGCCATCTGAATGTCATCTTGCACTTTCTGTACAATGCTTTCCAACACATCGTAGCTGTATGCAGGCGCTTCCAGCAGCATCTCACGTACGTCTGGCACCACGATAGAGAAAAACACCAGAGGTTTGACGCCATTGCGTTGGTAGGAAGTTTCAATTTCTTTTACAACGTCAGCAACTTTGTCCTGGCTTTCTACGAACGGAAAGGTTTTTTCGTTAGGAATGAACGGAAATTGACCGAGAACAACATGCCCTAATGTCTCACATGTTATCGCCGTACCGTCAGAAACATAGAACACATCACGACTTTGGTTATTTATTTGCATTTCTGTTTAATTTTTCAAAATCTTTTGAGTAGGATGGTAAACATAATATTAATAAATCAGTTTGGCTTTCAGTTAGGTTCACCACAGCTTTAAAAATTCTTTTGAATTTTTTTCAGCCAGAACGTAATCGTTTGCCTTTGATATCAATCTAAATGAAGTAATGTATGGTCAAAGTGTAATAACAGCCAACATGCGATTGTTTAGAGCGATTTAAGTCCCCCTACTAAGCTGCAATGTTTCTGGAGAAAGACATGCAAAAGAACACCCTCTGGTTCAATGGCCTATCCATGGATGATGTCGACAAAGTCGGCGGTAAGAATGCTTCACTTGGCGAAATGGTTTCTAACCTAGCGAACGCAGGCGTTTCTGTACCAAATGGTTTTGCGACAACCTCACACGCGTTTAACCAATTCCTTGACCACGAAGGTTTGGATGAGCGTATTCACCAATTACTTGATGAACTAGACGTTGAGGATGTGGAAGCTCTGCGTAAGACAGGTGCAACCATCCGTCAATGGGTATTAGAGGCCCCTTTCCCTGCGGACCTTGAACAAGAAATCCGTGAAAACTACCAAGAACTGATTGAAGGCAACCCTGAGCTTTCAGTCGCAGTTCGTTCGTCTGCTACGGCAGAAGACCTGCCTGATGCTTCTTTTGCTGGTCAGCAAGAAACGTTTTTGAACGTGAAAGGCATCGATGCAGTACTAGAAGCAACTAAGCACGTTTACGCTTCTCTATTTAACGACCGTGCGATCTCTTACCGTGTACACCAAGGTTTCGACCATCGTGGTATCTCACTATCTGCGGGTATCCAACGTATGGTGCGTTCAGACAAAGCTTCTTCGGGTGTAATGTTTACGCTTGATACTGAGTCTGGTTTCGACCAAGTTGTCTTCATCACCTCTTCATGGGGCCTAGGTGAAATGGTCGTTCAAGGCGCAGTAAACCCTGATGAATTCTACGTTCATAAGCCAATGCTTGAAGCAGGTGAACACCCGATCGTTAAGAAAACATTTGGTTCTAAGTTGATCAAAATGATCTACTCTGACAACCAAGAGATCGGCAAACAAGTTGATATCGTTGATACTTCTGATGAAGAGCGCAACACGTTCTCACTGAACGACGAAGAGATCAAAGAGCTCGCCAAACAAGCGATGATCATCGAGAAGCACTACCAGCGTCCAATGGACATTGAGTGGGCAAAAGATGGCATCGACGGCAAGCTGTACATTGTTCAAGCGCGTCCTGAAACCGTATGTTCACAAACGGAACAAAACGTGATTGAGCGCTACGAGCTACAGAACAAAGCAGATGTTTTGATTGAAGGTCGAGCAATCGGTCAACGTATCGGTAAAGGTGCAGTACGTTTGGTTGACTCTCTGGACCAAATGTCATTGGTTCAGGAAGGTGATGTGTTGGTTACAGACATGACTGACCCAGACTGGGAACCAGTGATGAAGAAAGCTTCTGCTATTGTTACCAACCGTGGCGGACGTACTTGTCACGCAGCTATCATTGCTCGTGAACTTGGTATTCCTGCAATCGTTGGCTGTGGCGATGCGACAAGCAAACTGACTGATGGCGCAACAGTGACCGTATCTTGTGCAGAAGGCGAAACGGGTTACGTTTACCAAGGTGAGCTTGAGTTTGATGTAAAACGCTCTTCTGTTGATGAACTGCCACTGCTGCCGACCAAAGTGATGATGAATGTGGGCAACCCAGATCGCGCATTCGACTTTGCTCAGATTCCAAACGAAGGTGTTGGTCTTGCTCGTCTAGAGTTCATCATCAACAAGATGATCGGTATTCACCCGAAAGCATTACTTAACTTTGATGCGCAAAGCGATGAGCTAAAAGCAGAAATTAAACAGCGCATTCGTGGTTACAAAGATCCTATCGATTTCTACGTGAGCAAGCTGACTGAAGGCATCGCGACTATCGCTTCTGCTTTCTGGCCAAAACGCGTCATCGTTCGTATGTCTGACTTTAAGTCTAACGAATACAGCAACTTGGTTGGTGGTAAAGCCTACGAACCGCATGAAGAAAACCCAATGCTCGGCTTCCGTGGTGCGTCTCGTTACATTTCTCCAGTGTTTGAAGATTGCTTCGAGTTAGAAACTCAAGCTATCAAGCGCGTTCGTAACGAAATGGGTCTGAAGAACGTTGAAATCATGATCCCATTCGTGCGTACACCAAGCGAAGCTGCATCAGTGATTGATTTGCTAGCGAAGTTTGATCTGCGTCGTGGCGACCAAGGTCTGAAAGTCATCATGATGTGTGAACTGCCATCCAACGCGGTACTTGCCGATGAGTTCTTGAAGTACTTTGACGGCTTCTCGATTGGTTCAAACGACATGACTCAGCTAACGCTTGGTCTGGACCGTGACTCTGGCGACGTTGCTCACCTATTTGATGAGCGTAACGCAGCAGTGAAAATCATGCTGAAAATGGCAATAGACGCAGCAACCAAAGCTGGCAAGTACGTGGGTATTTGTGGTCAGGGCCCATCAGATCATGAAGATTTGGCGGAATGGTTGATGGAGCAAGGCATCAGCTCTGTTTCACTAAACCCAGACACCGTTATCGATACTTGGTTACAGCTCGGTAAAGTTAGCAGCAAGTAACGCGCTAAAAACTCAAGCCCTCACACTCCCCTTGTGAGGGCTTTGTTATTCATACGTCATTTCGCAATCAGTTCGTGATTCCTCTCTCAAGATCGCCATTTAGTCAATTTCATTATCAAAGTCTGATGACCTAGAATGAATGATGTATCGACAACTCCAGAGAGAATTTGATGAAAAAGTCTATCGCACTCATTACCACATTGATGCTCCTAGCATCTCCCGCTTACGCAGATTGGGATGATATTTCCAACAAAATGTCTGAGCTAGGCGAAGCGGTTTCTGATACTGCGCAAGATGCTTGGGACGATACCAAAGCCTTTTCAAAACAAGCGTGGCAAGATTTCACGAACTGGTCCGAGGAAGCAATCAATACCGCAGGCGAGTGGACAGAAGCCAGTATTGAGAAAAGCAAAGAATGGATAGATGCAGCCGACAAGAAAATTGATGAACTGATGGAAGGCGACACGCCAGAAGAAGCTCGCCAAGCTGTAGACTTAATGGCGGATAGTGCTTTGCTCAAGTTGTTTAATGAAAAGCCGGAGGCCAAAGCCATTTACGACAACGCTTACGGCTACGCGGTCTTTGATTCTCGTAAATTGTCTTTGTTGTTTCACACCAACTCAGGGTCAGGTGTCGCAGTCAATAAGGAAACAGAAAAACGCACTTATATGAATATGTTTGGTTTGGGCGTCGCACTTGGGGCTGGCGGCAAGTTTTACCAACAAGTGATTCTGTTTGAGAGCAAAGAAGACTTTGATACGTTCGTCAACGAAGGATGGGAAGCGACCAGTGAAGCCTCTGCTGTAGCTGGCGAAGACTCAGAGCAACTTTCAAAACAATTTAACAGTGGCGTCGCCGTTTATCAGTTGAATGCAAAAGGCTTGCTCATCGATGCCAACGTGTCTGGTTCTAAATATTGGGTTAACGAAGAGCTCACCAACTCGCAGTAACGCATAGCAACTAATCGCTTAAACAGAACGGTTGTTATGCACCCTTATCAATAAGTTAACGCAGCTATGACTCCTCAAAACTGAGTACTTGTGCAACTTTCTCATGGGAAGTCACCAGAAGATGGTGACTTCCCTTTCTCGTTGGATGGCTTTTCGTTATGCTTGCCCAAAACCATCTGCGATTCGGTATCCCATGCCTGACAATAACTTTAATAATCTGCTGGCAGAAGCAATTTCTGCTCTTAATACGCCTAACTTTACTCCTAAGCTTATGCGTGTCATTCGCACTCTTTTTCATTTTGATTGCGCGGTTATTTTAGGTTATCGAGAAGGTAAACATCCTATTTATCTCTACGACTCGATTGAGAACGAGCGAGAGTTACTTTTTCAACGCTACCTTACTGACTCATTTCAAAATGACCCTTTTTTTCTCAAACTAAACGAGACAAAGCAACAAGGCGTATTTACGCTCAAAGACGTAGCACGCAAAGGCGTTGATTTTACTTCCTACTGCGAACAGTTCTACCATCAGACAGGGTGGAAAGACGAACTGAGCATGCTAGTCGAAGTCGAACCTGGCCGTTGGGTCATGTTGTACTTCGGGTATATGAATGATGGAAAATACTTTTCTCAACAGCAAATCAATAAATTAAAGCCCTACTTCCCGATAATTCAATCGCTTTGTCAGCAGCACTGGAAACAAACGGAGTTTACCTTTTCTGAGCCTGTTTTTGCCCAGAGTGCTTATTCTGGCAGTATGCGATTAGCCATTGAGCAAGCTTTAGCAACATTTGGCGTAGAATCACTCACTCGTCGCGAGCAAGAGGTGGCTTCACTTCTCGCTCAAGGGTTTGACACCAAAGAAATTGCCGCGCGGTTACACTTAGTGCAAGGCACGGTCAAAAATCATCGAAAACGCATTTACTCGCAGTTAAATGTGTCTTCATTGAGTGAGTTATTCCAGCTTTTCCTCAATCACCTTATTCTCCATTCAAGATAAAAAACTGTCCCTTAAGGGATATATCGACAAAAGGTGTCGCGTTTTAGTCTGAATACAACAACCAATAAGACAGACAAAAAGAATGACGACACCATTACTGCAAGATTTACAAGATCGTGGCTTGATTGCGCAGGCCAGCGATTTGGAAGAAATTCAGACACTTCTCTCACGGCCACAAACCGTTTACTGCGGCTTCGATCCTACAGCTGGCAGCTTGCACATCGGCCACCTTGTGCCTTTGATCATGCTTAAGCGCTTTCAAGATGCCGGACACCAAGCTGTTGCCTTGATTGGCGGTGCAACGGGCATGATTGGCGACCCGAGCTTTAAAGCGACCGAGCGCAGCCTGAATTCTTCAGAAATCGTCTCAGGTTGGGTTAACGATCTTTCTAATCAAATTCAGCAGTTGATGAATCACCAACTGACCAAGCCAATGATCATGGTGAACAATGCTGACTGGATGAAAGCGATCAATGTGATCGACTTCTTCCGCGATGTGGGTAAGCACTTCTCGATCAATACTATGATCAACCGAGAATCGGTAAAACAACGCCTGCAACGACCTGACCAAGGTATCTCCTTCACCGAATTTAGCTACGCTCTGCTGCAATCGTACGATTTTGCCGAGCTAAACCGTCAATACGATTGTCGTTTGCAAATCGGTGGCAATGACCAATGGGGAAACATCGTCAGTGGGATCGATTTAACTCGTCGCCAAAATGGTGAGCAAGTATTTGGCTTAACTCTGCCGCTGATCACCAAATCCGATGGCACCAAATTTGGCAAAACCGAAGGTGGCGCAGTATGGCTAGACCCTAGCAAAACCTCACCTTACGCCTTCTACCAGTTCTGGCTTGGCGCAGAAGACGCCGACGTTTACCACTTCTTGCGTTACTACACGTTCTTGAGCTGCGAAGAAATTGCCAGCATTGAAGCGCAAGACCAAGCAAGCCAAGGCAAGCCACAAGCACAACGTATTCTCGCTGAAGAAATGACGCGATTTGTTCATGGCGAAGACGGCCTATCTAGTGCCGAGCGCATCACTCAAGCACTGTTCAGCGGTAATGTGCAACAACTGAGTTTGGGTGAATTAAAACAGTTGGAGTTAGATGGTTTACCAAGCATTGAGAGCACACAACAAGATTTGGTTGAGCTATTGATTGAGTCGGGCTTAGCAAGCTCGAAACGTGTTGCGCGCGAACACATCAGCAACAACGCCATCAGTGTAAACGGTGAAAAAGTATCGGCTGATAACCCGAGTTTAAGCTTCCCACTGTTTGACCAATACTGGTTACTGCAACGCGGTAAAAAGCACTTCTGCCTCGTAAAGCGTGCCGCTTAACAAAGCATCGGAGTGACACCTCACAAGGCAAAGTGATATAGCGAGTTAACTGACAAGACTTTATAAGGTTAGCTCGCTCTAGTATCGGCTGTGCATACCAAAATGATGAGACATTCCATCTTCCATTCGGCCGCCTTTCCAGCCACCAGCACCGAATAAATTAAGCACATCTTGAGCGGTATAATCGGCACCAGCAAAGAAGTCATGCGCCACATCAGAGCGGATGGCTTGCAACTCTGGTTGGTTTTCCAAATCAAGTTCTTGCGGATTCGCGTACAACGCCAACGCAATTTTTTGTTGGCACGTGCTTAACTCACTGGTGCTCGTCTTTACCTGACCGACGGAAAAGTACTCACGACTGCCGTATCCCACCACCAATCTGGTACTCATAAGCTTAATCACTTTCTTAATGCGGCGACGTTGTATAAATCTCAACATGTTGAAGTCCTTATTTATATTTCGATAGTTAATAATAAGTTTTGTATACCACACATCAATACTCTAGAGTGTCAGGGTTTAGCACGGCGCTCAAAGAGTATGGAGTTCAAGAGTGAAAATTGACGATCTAAAACTGTTCACCAAAGTCGTCCAACTTGGCAGCTTTACAGCGGCAGCCAATGCTTTGGACTTGCCACGAGCAAATGTTAGCCGACGCATTGGAGAACTGGAACGTTACCTCGGAACGCAACTTTTTCACCGCACCACTCGCAGCCTTTCGCTGACAAACAAAGGCGATGCCTACTACCAAGATCTACAAAAAGTACTCACCTTGCTTGATTCGGCAAACCAGCAAGCCAGTAACGAAAGCATCGAGGTCAGAGGAAAAATCAAACTTGGCCTTCTGCCAGAAACCTATGAACCTCTTCAACCCATTTTGTTTGAATTTCAGGATCAATACCCGCAGGTTGAGCTCGACATTCGCAATATCAACAATGGCTTTATTGATATGTTTCAGCAGGGGTTGGACATCGCGCTGCACGGCGGCATGCTGTTTGATTCAGACATTGTCGCGAGAAAGATCTTAACGCTAGACCGATGTGTCGTTGCCTCACCGAACTATCTTCAAACTCACGGCACGCCCACTACATTAGAAGAGTTGAGCGATCATCAGTGCATTTGTTTTCGTTGGCCAAATGGCAATGTCGACAACCTTTGGCACTTTCAGGAACAAAACGTAGCGCTCAAACCGAAACTCATTTCCAACAACATCGGCTTTATCAAAAGCTCCACAGTGCTTGACCGCGGCATTAGTTATATCCCAAAACTGTTGGTAAAAAATGAGCTCGAATCCGGTGCATTGGTGCAAGTATTGTCTCAATATGCCGTCACAGAAGAAACGGGGTGGTTACTCTACCCTAAGCCGAAAACGCTGAACCAAGCTAGCCGGTTACTTATTGAACATTTGTGCAATAAAATTCCAAAACTTTTGTAATTTACATTTATTGTCATAAATTTTGTGACATTGAATCATGCGTACGCATGATTATCTGAACATCTGTGAATTATAAGATGGCGCCGAAATTATGGAGCCATCTTATGAATCATCAAATTAAAACCGCCGCGCTGAGCACTATCGCGCTCTCTCTACTCGGCTGTAATCAAGCTCAACCTCAGGTTGAGGAGCCAAGCGCATCCAGACCCGTTCAAGTAATTGAAGTCAACGAAAGGAATGAAGAACTCAACAAATCATTCAGCGGGATCGTAAAAGCAAAAGAAACCGCGTCACTCTCTTTTCGTGTACCTGGCACCGTGGAAAGCGTGTTCGTAAATAAAGGCAGCTTGGTAGAAAAAGGCCAAGTCATTGCCACGCTGGACAAGCACGACTACCAAGTCTCATTAGAAGAATTACAAGCACGCATGTTAGAAGCACAATCAGCACACAAACTCGCGAAAGCCGAGTTAAAGCGCGTAAAACAAGCAACTTCTGATGATGCCATTGCCAGCGTAAACTTAGATCGAGCCATCAGCAGCTACGAACGTAGCGTCTCTGCCGTCAAAGTGGTTGAGAAAAACATCCAACGTGCAAAAGATGCCCTACGTTACACCACTCTACGTGCACCATTCACTGGCATTGTTGCCGACGTTTCAATTGATCCACATGAGCAAACCTTGCCGGGCGGCAGTGTTGTGTCAATTCAGCAAGAAGGCAGCTGGGAAGTCGACATCGACGTGCCGGAAAATATGATTGCGCAATTCGCATTAGGTCAGCCAGCATCGTTGACTTGGTATGATTCGGAGCAATCCTACCGAGCAACCGTAGCAGAAATCGCGCCGAAAAAGCACCTGCTCAAACAAACCTATACCGTCACGCTAGACATCGATTCCATTTCCAGTGCGCTATTCAACGGTAAAGCAGTCACGGTTAATACCGCGCTCAACACCAGTCACTCAAGCAATTGCTTTCCTTACTCTGCAATTTTGGGTGAAAAACAAACTCTGCACGTGAATGTGGTTCGTGATGCGGTTATTCATTCAGAGCCGGTCTATCTTGACTCTATCGACGCATACCAAGCGTGTGTGACCGGAAGTTTTGAGCAAGGCGATTATGTGGTGATCATCGGTAGCCATTATCTGAGCGAGGGCGATGCCGCCCCAAACCTGACTATCAAGACGTTGTAGGTGCGAATCCATGATCAATTTAGCTGAATTCGCGATTCGCCAACGTAAGTTCGTTCTGTTCTTTATCGTATTGAGCGTGATCGCTGGCATCTATTCTTACTTCGACTTAGGCAAGTTAGAAGACCCGAGCTTTACGGTAAAAACTGCGGTAGTCGTGACCCTTTATCCGGGTGCATCTGCCGAAGAAGTCGAACACCAAGTCACCGATACCGTGGAAACTAAACTGCAGGAAATGGCGGAGTTGGATCGCTTGCGCTCATTGTCTCGCCCCGGTTTGTCTATGGTCTTTGTTGACCTCAAAGAGAGCCTTAATTCCAAAGCACTTCCGCAGGAATGGGACTTATTGAGACGCAAAGTGGACGATGTAAAACTGCAGCTGCCTTCCAGCGCGCAGATCAGCGTAGTGCAAGATGAGTTCTCTGAAGTCTACGGCATGCTTTTCTCTATCCACAGCACAGATGCTGCACCAGAAGAGTTGCGTCGCTACGCCGAAGAGCTGCAACGCCAAATCAAAGCCGTCGACGGCATCAAAAAGATCGAGCTACACGGCGTTCAACCTCGCGTTGTACATATCGATATGCCAGACGAGCGCTTGGCTCAATATGGTTTGTCGATCGCACAAGTTTGGAACCAACTGAGCACACAAAACAGCACGTTCGAAGCGGGAAAATTCGATGCAGGCACAGAGCGTATTCGTATTGCGCAAACCAGTGAGTTTCAGTCTCTAGAAGACATTCGCAATTTAATCATCAATGGTGGCACCGGCGAGTTTGGCTCGGGGTTGATTCGTCTTGGTGACATCGCCGACATCACCATGGGTTATCAAACACCAGCATTGGCAGAAAACCGCTACAACGGAGAGCCCGCTGTGACTTTGGCGGTGAGCCCAGTTCAAGGCATTAACGTGGTGTCACTTGGCGATACGATTCAAGACATCATCGCTAACTACCAAGCAACACTGCCGCTGGGTGTCGACATCTCGACCGTTGCTTATCAACCTGAAGAAGTACAAAAGTCTATCGACGACTTTGTTGGCAACCTGCTTGAAAGTGTCGCGATTGTTTTTGTGGTGTTGTTGGTTTTCATGGGCTTTAAGAGTGCAACCATCGTTGGCGCAAGCTTGCTCCTGACGATTTTGCTTACGCTTGTATACATGAACATCGCCAGCATCGATTTGCACCGTGTCTCGCTAGGTACGTTTATTCTCGCACTGGGCATGTTGGTGGATAACGCCATTGTGATCACCGATATGATGATCGCCAAGCTCAACAAAGGTATCGAGCGAACTCGCGCCGCGATTGATTCCGTCAAAGAAACCGCTGTGCCACTTTTAGGCGCAACTGTCATCGCGATTATGGGCGCAAGCCCAGTGTTGTTCTCCAAAACCGACTCTGCCGAGTTTGCGAGCTCTGTGTTCTACATTGTGGCGTCGTCACTGTTGCTTTCATGGATCGTCGCGATGACGTTTACGGTATTAATGGCGTGGATGTTCATCAAGCCAAAAGCTAACAGCGAAGAGACCAAACCGAGCCGTTATAAACAGTTGGTATTCTGGACGGTGGACAACCCGCGTAAAGCATTAGCCGCTTTGGTTCCGTTGATTTTAGTCACCGCCGTGGCAATCCCGTATGTGGCCGTGAACTTTATTCCTCAGTCGGATCGCTCAATTGTGTTTCTCGATTACTGGCTACCCAATGGTGCCAAGATTGAACAAACCTCGGCAGACATGCGCAAAGTTGAAGAATGGTTGGTCGCACAACCAGAAGTGGAAAGTATCTCTAGCTATGTCGGCACCAGTGCACCTCGCTTCTCGGTAACGGTAGAGCCTGAGCCGCTCGACCCTGCCTACGGGCAGATTCTGATCAACACCAAAGACTACGAGAGCATCAGTTACTTGGTGACGCGTGGTGATGATTGGCTGAAAGAGGCGTTTCCGGATGCCGAACCTCGCTTCCGAGCACTGAAGTTGGCAACCAAAGATAAGTTCGCGGTTGAGGTGCGTTTTTCTGGTCCGGATGAAACCGTATTACATCAACTAGCGGCGGAAGCGAAAACGATTTTTGCTTCAAACCCTGATGCAAAATACATTCGCGATGATTGGCGACAAGAAAGCAAAGTGCTCAAGCCGATTCTAAACCAAGACAAAATGCGTCAAGCAGGCATTAACCGCGCCGATGTCGCTTTCGCGCTAAAACGTGCATCAGACTGCATGCCGCTCGGACAAATGAACCTGAATGATGAGCTGATTCCAATTCAGTTACGTGGCACATCGCAAAACATGGCGTCACTAGAAACGCTACCTGTGCGCTCGCTACTTGGCTTTAACAGCGTTCCGCTTGGTCAAGTGGTGGATGGATTCGAACTGGTCACCGAAGAAAGCATGATTTGGCGACGCGACCGCGTGAAAACCATCACGGTTCAAGCGGGTGTGAGTCGAGACTCCACACCAGCGAATGTAAGAAATGCCATTAAAGATCAGGTTGAAGCTATCCAACTTCCGGCGGGTTACAGCATGGAATGGGGAGGCGAATATTACGATGAAGACAAAGCGGTCACCGACATCATGAAGCAGCAACCAAAAGCAATGCTGATCATGGTGATCATCCTAGTCGCGATGTTCAACGGCTTTAAGCAGCCAATCATCATCCTCGCAACGCTACCACTGGCAGCATCAGGGGCTGTGTTTGCTCTGCTTGGATTCGATAAACCATTTGGCTTTATGGCACTGATCGGAGCCATCACGCTGACCGGGATGATCATCAAAAATGGCATCGTACTAATGGATCAAATTGAGCTCGAACGCACAAATGGCAAGAGCTTGTCTGACGCGATCAAAGAAGCCACGGTCAACCGTACTATGGCCATTTCTATGGGTGCGTTAACGACCGCGCTCGGCATGATCCCGCTGCTGTCAGATCTGCTGTTTGACCAAATGGCGGCAACCATCATCGGAGGCTTGGCAGCCGCAACCATATTGTCACTGTTTGTCATGCCTGCGCTGTATCGCCTTGCTTACAAAGAAAACGCACCATCCACACAAACCAACGCTGAGCTAGAGGAGGCGTCATCGTGAAAAAATTCATTCTAACGCCTGTCGTTCTAGCCCTAAGTTTAGCAGGTTGTGCAGTGGGCCCCGACTACCAAGCACCGACCACCAGCATGGCAGAAACCTACTTGAACGCCGAAAATGCAGGGTTGAGTACCGATTCACAACCCGTTGAGTTTTGGTGGACTAAGTTTCACGATCCGGTGTTGAATCAAATGGTTCAAGACATGCAGAGCCAAAACATTCCGCTGAAAGTGGCGGCCGAGCGGGTGAAAATGGCCAACAACTATAAAACCATGGTGGAGTCATTCAAGGTACCGACAATTAATCTCGGTGCGGGTTACATGAACTATCAGTTCAGTAAAAATGACTCTTCACTCGCTCCGATCTTGAATCCACTCAGTGATTCCGTGTCGGGTCTGCCACCTCAAATTGGTAACGTCACCCTAATGGATAATCAGCACGATGGCGTATTTGCAGGCGCGAGTATCGCTTGGGAAGTTGATCTGTTTGGGCGCATTGACCGCCAAGCGAACGCGGCGCATATTCGTCTCGAACAAGCTCAGATCTATCAAAGCGGCTTGAACACGGTGATCACAGCGGATTTGATTCACAACTACTTGCAATACCAAGGCGCGAGTGAGCGCCTTGAATTGGCAAAGTCGAACTTAGAAGATCAACGACGCACACTCGACCTCGTCGGAAAAGTCGTGCGCAGCGGCTACGGTTCTGATCTCGATTTAGCCCAAGCAAAGGCCACACTTGCGGCAATGGAATCGCTCGTTCCGCAGTTAGAGATTGCCCAACAAGCGCACAAACATCGTTTAGCAGTATTGCTTGGTGAGCCGCTAACGCAAGTCGAAATCCGTCTGTCTAAGCAACATAGTGTACCTGTCATGCAAGACATGGTGCCGGTCGGTTTACCTTCCGATCTGTTGAAACGTCGTACCGATATTCGCTTAGCCGAGCGCGAAATGGCCGCGCTCAATGAAGAGTTAGCAGCAAGCGTTGCTGATCAATATCCGAAGTTCTTTTTGACGGGCGCTCCGGGGTTGTCGGCGTCAAGCTTTGACGATCTCTTCAGTAGCGATTCTTTCGGTTGGATGGGCGCGGCAGGCGTAAGCTGGAACTTGTTCGATGGGGGGCGTGGCGAGGCAATTGAAGCCATCAACCAAGCGCGTTTTGATTCGGCGACATTGTCTTATCAACATACGGTAGAGGCGGCTTTGGCAGAAACCGAATCCACGCTGTTTACTTATGGTCGCAGCCAAGAAAATCAGCGCCGAATCGATGAGGCATTGAAAGCCACCAATAACGCCGTCAACAAAGCCAAGTCACTGTACCGAGCAGGCTTGATTGATCACTTATCAGTTTTGGATGCGCAACGTCAGCAACGCATGATGCAAGATCAGCGAGTCGCGGCAAAGTTACAAACCGCACACGCTACGATTGCGCTCTACAAATCGCTTGGTGGTGATTGGACGCTACAACCAGAAGCACAACCCGACACGAATGCCAAAGGTTAGGTTTCTTACAAGCCTCACACCTTTGCGTCATAACGGATGCCGTTAAATCGGTTAAAAAGAGGCCACTTAGATGGCCTCTTAGTTTGTGAGGCAAATATTTCTACCACCTATACCCTCTCTAGGTTGTATAATGCATGCTCTGAAATATTTTGTTACGTTACCTCGGTAACACCTGAGATTACAACATGAACAACAGCAGATGGGTCGGCTTTATAGGCGGCACGATTGTCTTACTTAGTACCTTTATCCTCTTCGGATCTTCCGTCCACGCTGCTTGGTACCGAATCCCTGCGGAGGCCATTCATGGTATCGCCTTCACTCTGGCTTTTGGTTTAGGGTTAAACAGCCTACTGGCGTACGCTACGGCAATGCTTACTCTCGCAGCGCTATTCTACATAGGTTTTGTTGTTGGCTACCGTATTCATCAGAAACTTAAATAAACTTCTGTCTCAACCTGAGCTTAATAACGGATACTTGATAACTAAAAAGGGAGCAAAGGCCCTAATGCCGTTCACTTAAGGCGATCGGCATTGTTTTTCTAAGATATCGACTTGGCTTATTCTTCACTACTCTAGGACAGAATCTTTCTCACCTAGGCTCCAATATTAAACTCCCACTCATTGCGTAAAAGTTTTGAAGTTGTCTCGGTATGGCTCCTAGTGACGAGTATGGAAGTCCCACTATCAGGCGTATGATGTGAGCTAATGCTCCATTGAAGCTAAGTTGATCTGGCAAGTAATCTCCATTCAACGTATTACACATCTGCACCATTTGATACCAGACCAAGTTATAGGTCAGTAGTATTCCCCAGAGTTCTTGCTTCACTAATTCAGGGAGTCCGACTTCGAAGCGTGAGTCGGTTACCAAGCATGTACTGTTTTTGCTCACGGTAGCAGAGTTCAATTTCCCAACGATACCCATATAAGCCTACGATACCTGACTTTGGTTAGAGCATAGGATCAAGCATTGAGGTGAGAACATCGTATTACTTGCCATCTTTTACTCTTGTGATTAAGCGTACAACTACTTCTTGTTCTAGCTCTGGCCACTTCTTACGCGCTTGCGGATTACTCTTCAGTTTTATCAGTTTATCTTTTCTGCCTAGAGACTGAACAATTTCATAAGTTAGTCCTTTTTCATCGGGATAAGCCAATGTCGATTGATGCCTTTCGAGCTCCATGCTTGAAGCAAACCAAGGGAGTAAAAACCTTTGTCGAAGAGCGTTAGGCTTTTATTGGGGGGGCGTCTCTATAAGTTGCTAGGCTAACTTCATTTCGTTCACGGTATAGCAGTCGAATGCACTGCCTGTGATCAAATGACTGCTCAATTCCATCTGACATACCATATGTAACTGTGGATACTGCGTCTCTTGGCCATCCTTGTTCGTGGGCTTAGCAAACGCTTCAGCATTGTCTTTCGAGTCTTCTGCTCGCCATAAAACCCCATCGACGCAGAGTAACCTCACCATTCCAATTCGGCAAGTTAGCCTGAGCGAACCAATGACGCTGCGTACACTCAAAGAGCGCTTTAGCGGCTGATTCTCCGAGAATTTTTTCTTCGCTGTGGTAATGCACTTGGAACAACAAATGGCTTACATGTGCGGTAAGCAATATCGAGCATGTTTACAATATCTGCCATGGATTTATCGTTATAGATAGCCATGCCAACCAGTAACCACAACATCGACTCTAAAATTAGCTTTCGTTTTCTTAGAGTAACGGTGTCAGTCAGCTCATAAGCACTATTGATGAGTTCAATTGGCAGGAGATCTGCGAGAATCTCAACTTGATTTGGTTTGATGATGTTGAGGGCTTGGGAAACGTGCATAAAAATCCGATAAACGTAGTCTATCGGATTTTTACATACAGGAAGAGCGTGCAATTGATCTGCCGATTAATCCGTTACCTGATCGGCATTAGAGCATTTGCTCCTCTTTCGTGTAGCGTCATATTAGATGACTTGCAGTTGAGCATCACCTTGCTCAGACAAAAAGCCGCCGGTTTGATGCTTCCACAACTGAGCGTAAACACCACCCAATTGCAGCAGCTCGTAATGCGAGCCTTGCTCAATGATTTTGCCGTCATCCATCACAATCAAACGATCCATCGCGGCAATCGTTGATAAACGGTGAGCAATCGCAATCACAGTTTTTCCTTCCATCAGAACTTCAAGGTTTTCTTGAATTGCCGATTCTACTTCTGAATCAAGTGCAGACGTTGCTTCATCCATGATCAAAATTGGCGCGTTTTTCAGCAGCACGCGAGCAATCGCCACACGTTGACGCTGACCACCAGACAGCTTCACACCGCGTTCACCCACTTCAACGTCATAGCCAACGTTACCTTGCTCGTCTCGTAGAGATTGAATGAAATCATGGGCATGTGCTTTCTCAGCAGCTGCGATAACGGCATCCATTGAAGCATCTGGATCACCGTAAAGAATGTTCTCTTTAATTGAACGATGCAGCAAAGAGGTGTCTTGCGTGATCATACCGATGTGTTGGCGAAGCGACTCTTGTTCGACTTGCGAAATGTCCTGTCCATCAATACAAATCTTACCGCTATTTACGTCGTAAAAGCGCAGCAACAAGTTGACCAACGTGGATTTACCTGCCCCAGAGCGACCGAGAATACCGACTTTTTCGCCCGGTTTGATAGTCAAATTCAAGTTCTCAAATACTGCCTTCTCATCACTGTAGTTAAAACCTACGTGATCAAAGCAGATCTCACCTTGCGAGATTTGCAGAGGCTTGGCATTTGGCACGTCTTTCACTTCAACGTCGTTTGAAATCGTATTAATACCGTCCACTACCGTACCGATGTTTTCAAACAATGCGCTAACTTCCCACATGATCCACTTCGACATTCCTTGTACGCGCAACGCAATACTAATGGCAATCGCAATAGCACCAATTGTTACAGCGTGATCTAGCCATAAATAAACCGAAATGGCACTGATAGACATCAGCAGTAAATAGTTGATGGCATCAACACTAAACAGCAAACAAGTCACCATGCGCATTTGGCGGTAAACCGTCACCAAAAATTGCTTCATGCTGCTTTCTGCGTATTCCAACTCTCGCTGTGAATGAGCGAATAGTTTTACGGTAGAAATGTTGGTGTAAGAATCGACAATGCGTCCGGTCATAACCGAGCGAGCATCCGCTTGCTCTGTCGCTACTTGTTTCATTTTAGGGATAAAGTAGAACTGGATAACCGCGTACATTCCTATCCAAATCACAATAGGCAACATCAGCAAGCCATCGGCCTCGCCCATCATCCAAAGCATCGAAAGAAAATAAACGCTGATATAAACCAGTACATCCACCAACTTCATGACCGTTTCTCGTACCGCTAACGCACTTTGCATCACTTTGGTCGCAACTCGGCCTGCAAAGTCACGTTGGAAAAATCCAACCGCTTGTTTTAGCAAGTAACGGTGAATCAACCAACGGATAGACATCGGGTAGTTACCCAATAACGTTTGGTGCATCACCATTGAGTGGACAAAACCGAGAACTGGCATCACAACCGCCACTAAGAACAGCATCATTAGCATGCGATCACCCTGATCTTGCCAGAATGTTGCGCGATCTTGATTAGAGAGAATATCGACGAGCTCGCCCATATAACGCAACAGCGTCACCTCAGTAATGGCAATAAGCGCACTGAACACAGCCATAACAAGTAAAGGGGCTTCAAAGCCACGAGTGTAAAAGCGACAGAAGCCAAAAAGTGTCTTCGGTGGCTTTTCGGTTTCCATCTGGGGAAAGGGTTGGGTCAGTTTTTCAAACCAATTGAACATAACAACGACTTTAAGTACCGCGAATGAATTTGCGAACGTTTTACTATCTTTTGATACAAAAGTCAGTAAAATACCGAAACAAAAGTTCAAATGATAATAATTACAATTAAGCTTAGCGTTAATCATAATTGTCGGGAATATATTTATGACAAAGAATAACTTACTGACCATCGCGATCCGTAACGCGTTGGTCTGTGCTTTGGCACCAACAGCAGCAGTGGTTGCATTCACAGCACAAGCTCAAGAAGACGTTGTACAAGATGACATTATTGCAATGGAGACCATTACGGTCACCGCGCAAGCACTTAAAGTAGAAACCCCTGCGGCAGAAACACCACGCAGCGTTTCTATTATCTCTGAAGACGAGCTTCGCGTTCGTGCATCGCAAAAGTTGGACGAAGCATTACGCTACACATCTGGCGTAACCGCTCAGCCTTATGGCGCCGACAACGACACTGATTGGTTCAAAGTTCGTGGATTTGATGCAGCGACTTACCTAAACGGCAACCGCCTATTCCGCGATGGTTACTACACATGGTTGGTCGAACCTTACGGCCTAGAAAGTGTGGAAGTGGTTAAAGGCCCATCAGCTATTCTGTTTGGTGAATCGGCACCAGGCGGTATCGTGAATGCGGTACAGAAAAAACCAACGTTTACGCCTCAAGGCGAAGTAAAAGTCGAAGTAGGCAACAACCAACACCAGTCTGTAGGTTTTGACATTGCTGATGAAGCAAACGACGCTGGCACAATCCGCTACCGTTTGGTTGGCCTGATGACAAGCCAAGATGGCGAACTGGACGGCACTAACAACGAGCGTTTTTATCTAGCGCCAAGTGTCGAGTTCGACATTTCTGACCGTACAATGCTGACCGTTTTGGCTACTTACCTTCGTGATGACGGTGTGCCAACCAACCCATTCTTCCCAGCAGCAGGAACTTTGATTGGTTCTAACTTTGGCAAAATCGATCCTTCGACTAACCTTGGTCAGCCAAACTACGATAAATACGAACGCACGCAGTTTTCTCTAGGTTACTTACTAGAGCACGACATCAATGACACGTGGTCACTCTCGCAAAACCTCAACTACGGTTCGAATGAGTTGTACTTGCGCAGCTCTTACGCGTTCTCAAACAACGATCCAGCGAAAGAAGAGTTAACGCAAGGCATCGTATTCCGTGACGGAAAAAACCAGAGCATCACGTTCGATAACAATGCTGTCGGCAACTGGATGACAGACAACGCAGAGCACACAGTGCTTATCGGTATGGATCTGCAATTCCACAAAACCGATGGCGACGAGCAAGACAACTACGCATTTGGCACCATCAATCCGTGGAACCCAGTTTACGGCAACTTCACCCCTCTTGATCCTGCCAACAACGTGAAACGTGAGATTGAGAAATCTCAAGCAAGTCTCTATTCGCAATACCAATTGAAACTGCATGAACAGTGGATTGGTAACGTGGGTGCTCGTTACGACTGGGTGAAAACAGAAAACTCTGGCAAAGGCGCAGGCGTTGATCAAAACGAATCTCGTGATGATGGTCAGTTGTCTCTCAGCGCGGGTGTAATGTTCCTTGCAAACAATGGTTTGTCACCTTACGCAAACTACTCTCAGTCGTTTGAAGTGATCAGCACCATTGATGCTGCAACCAATGAGCTTTATAAACCGCTGGAAGGCGAGCAAGTAGAAGTGGGTGTGAAGTATGAGCCAAGCTTTATGGATGGCTTTATCAACCTTGCATGGTTCGACATTAAGCAAAAGAACGCGTTGGTGACCAACCCATCAACATGGATCGCGACACAAACGGGTGAAGTGACTTCTCAAGGTATTGAGCTTAAAAGCACAACACAGCTAACCGACGATCTAAAACTGATGGCAAGCTACACCTACACCAAAGCGAAAACAGATGAGAGCTTTGGCCAAGGTAAAAAACAAGCCGCACTTATTCCTGAGCACCAAGCTTCTGCATGGGTAGACTACAGCGCCTACAGCCTGATTCCAGGCCTCAATATCGGTACTGGTGTGCGCTACGTAGGTGAGTCAAAAGATAACCCTAAGAGCTCAAACCTAACTGTTCCTTCAGTCACTCTTTGGGATGCGTCAGTCACTTACGACATCACTTCACAGTGGCAAGCACAGCTAAACGTGAACAACATTCTGGATAAAGAGTTTGTTTCAGGTTGCGATTACTGGTGTTACTACGGCCAGTCTCGCTCTGTCATGCTAAACGCAAACTACCGCTGGTAATTGAACTTTCTACTCCCCTCTCTTGAGGGGAGTTTTCTCCTAAGAGTCATCCATGTTTCAACTGTCTAATATTGAGATCGTTCGAGGTGGACGTCAGATCCTCGTCATCGACCAACTTAACATCCCAACGAATGAACTAACTGTCGTTTTGGGCCATAACGGTTCAGGCAAATCGACACTGGTGCACCTGCTTTCTGGTCAAATGTCACCAGATAAAGGCACGGTAGCATTAAACGACACTTCCCTTTCATCACTCAAAACCAAAGAGCTGGCAAAGCAGATCGCCTATTTGCCACAAAAGCTGCCCTCCTCGGCTGGTTTAACAGTAGAAGAGCTAGTGCGCTTAGGTCGCTTTCCGTGGCGTGGCGCACTTGGTCGCTGGAAACCTGAAGACAAACAGATCATCGCAGAAGCCATGGGTCTCACTGGCGTAGCTCCGTTTGCTCAAGCATTAGCGGACGATTTATCGGGCGGTGAGCGCCAACGCGCTTGGGTGTCTATGCTGTTGGCTCAACAATCACCGATTTTGATCCTAGACGAACCGACCTCCGCGCTCGATGTTCACCATCAATTTCAACTGATGGCGCTACTGTCAGAGCTGAATAGAACCGAGAACGTAGGCATTATCGTGATCCTGCACGATTTGAACTTAGCACTGCGCTATGCAACCCACATTGTTGCGCTCAAGAAAGGTCAAATTGCGTTCGAAGGCAACGCCGACATGTTGCTAGATGAGGATCGCCTTTCTGAGTTGTATGAGTCACCGATTAAGCTCATTGATCATCCAACTCCAGCCAACACATTGGCGAGCCAAAAGGTGGCTGTTGTATGCGCATAATAGCTCGTTTACTTACTGTGGCTACACAATCTGCTTTTCTGTTAGCATTTTTTATGACTAATGCAAATGCAGTCATCACCGTTACCGATGAATATGGTGAGCATAGTTTTGAGCAAGCGCCGCAGCGCGTTATTGCCTTAAACTGGGACATCTTAGAACAAGTTTTGGCGCTAAACGTAGAACCAATCGCAGCCCCAAATTTACCAGGCTACCGCCAATGGGTGGTTAATCCAACTGCACCAGAGTCAATTGAAGATATTGGAACCAGAGCAGAACCCAACTTAGAAAAAATAGCCAGTTTGAAACCAGATGTCATCCTTGCTGCGTCTCCACAGCAAGACTTGATTCCGTTACTCAAACAAATTGCTCCTGTAATCTATTTACCTAATTTTTCTGAAAGTGAGGCCGCAGCTGAAACGGCAATTCGTCATTTTCGTACGCTCGGCAAGCTATTCAATAAAGAGGCGCTTGCTGAACAGAAACTGGCAGAATTAGATGCTTCATTTGCGCAGATGCGCCAGCGAATTAGCCACTATTACTCTGAGCCGCTCAGTGTTCTGGTGATGCGTTTTTCAACCCCGAATACAGTGTTTCTTGCAACCGAAAATTCCACCACAGACTACGTGGTCAGAAAGCTGGGATTACAGACTCCAATTAAAGAGGACCCACGTGCGTGGGGGGTAAAGCAAGATCGGATTAATCGACTTCAAAACCTTCAAAACAGCTACGTTCTCTACGTACAACCTTTCCCAGAAGAACGCAAACTGAAAGATTCACCACTTTGGCAAGCGATGCCGTTTGTAAAGAAGCAGCGGGTAAATTCAGTCAGAGCAGTGTGGGCGTATGGCGGTGCCATGTCTTTGCAATACACCGCTGAAGCGATTACCGACAGTCTAATAGAGTTGGCACCAAAGCAATGAGAACGAAACATTATATTGGTTACCTGGCGCTGATTACGTTACTTAGCGTCTTTAGTCTACAAATTGACACTAACTTATCACTCTTCGAACAGTGGCAATTATTAACAAAACCAGAGGTAGCGAGCGAATTTCGTGACGTATTTTTTACGCAAGCTCAGCTTCCTAGGTTAAGTATTACTCTACTTGTTGGTGCCATGCTTGGTCTCACTGGCAGCTTAATGCAGCAATTAACGCAGAATAACCTCACCTCTCCTTTGACTCTTGGCACCTCTTCTGGGGCTTGGCTTGCATTAGTCGTGGTAAACATTTGGTTTGTTGATTGGGTAGCCGACTACTCTGCATTAGCCGCAATGGTAGGCGCCTTAGTGGCGTTTGGCCTGATCGTATCTATTGCCGGTGTGCGTAATATGACAGGTTTGCCGTTGGTCGTTTCGGGGATGGTGATCAATATCTTGCTCGGTTCTATCGCCACAGCCATTATTATTTTAAACGCCCAGTTTGCACAGAATATTTTTATGTGGGGAGCGGGCGACCTTTCACAATACAGCTGGGATTGGTTTGAATGGTTGCTGCCACGCTCTGCTATTGCAATCGTCATTTTGATCGTCGCACCACGTATTCTGACCTTAATGAAACTAGGACAAGAAGGCGCAGCAGCCCGAGGCTTAGCGGTATTACCTGCTTTTAGCACGTTAATGGTGATGGGTATTTGGCTGGTATCAGCCTCAATCACTGCGGTTGGTATCATCAGTTTTATCGGCTTGTTAACACCAAACATCGCCCGTGCAATGGGAGCGAGAACGCCACGTGACGAATTGATCAGCAGCATGCTAATGGGCGCAATGCTATTAATCATCACAGACTCTGCCGCCATCTCGCTAAGCTTATGGTTAGAGGAAACCATTCCTAGCGGCGTAGCGGCTGCAGCTATTGGCGCTCCCGCTTTAATTTGGTTTACTCGTAAAAAGCTGACGGCAACCGATCAACTTAACCTTTCAATGAGCCAAGGAAAAACGGCGCTTTCTAAGCGCGCAGTTTGTAGCATAGTGATAATGAGCATCGTCGGGGTTCTGGTTTACTCATTCGTTACCCATGGTATAAACGGGATCCAATGGTCCGTGCCAGGGGAGTTCCAATGGCAATTACGCTGGCCGCGAATGCTAACCGCACTTTCTGTCGGTATTGCGCTATCCGTTGCCGGAATCATTTTGCAACGCATTGTTTACAACCCTCTGGCAAGTCCCGATATTCTCGGTGTGTCTTCCGGAGCCACGTTTGCCATTATTACGACAGGAGTCATCGCTGGGTCACTTCTCTCCGCATTTAACTGGGGGATCGCTTTTTTCGGAAGTATGTCCGTATTGATGTTATTGCTGATTATCGGTAAACGAAGCCATTTTAATCCATCTAACTTCGTGTTGTCCGGCATCGCACTAACGGCACTATTAGAAGCCCTTGTTCAATTTTCGCTAGCTCAAGGTTCTGGTGACAGTTACAAAATTTTATTGTGGCTAACTGGTTCAATTTATCGAGTCACAGCCGACACCGCACTGATGCTATGTTTGGCAATAATGGTTCTGCTTACCGCTGTATTCGCGATTTCTCGCTGGCTAACATTAATTTCCATCGGACGACAATTCTCAAATGCACGAGGACTTAACCCCACCGTAGCCAATACGCTAATGCTCACCATCGTTGCTTTATTATGCGCCTTTTCTACCGCTACAGTTGGTCCGATATCTTTTGTTGGCTTGGTCGCTCCCCATATGGCGATGATGTTAGGAGCAAGAAAAGTGAAAGAGCAACTAAGTGTCGGAGCCTTAATTGGTGCAACCCTAATGTTGTGGGCAGATTGGCTGGGACAAATCGCTATTTATCCAAGTCAGGTCGCAGCTGGCACATTGGTCGCTATTGTAGGCAGTACTTACTTTCTGTTTTTAATGCTGAAAAGTAAATTCAGCTAAGTATTCAGGGAATATAGTTAGAGCTGGAAATACCGTTAGAAAAACAAACCCCGCTATGTTTGATAGCGGGGTTTGTTTTAACTGGCGTACGACACTTCTCTATTTTTCACTCACCACAGGAAAGCGCTGCTCATAAAGTTCCATAAAGTCTTTACGAATCAAATGCTCCAAGTGGTTAGCTTTATCGGTCGGGCAGAAAATCATAACATGCAAAATCTGCTCACCATTGATATTACTAGAAATATGCATATGTGGCTCTGCACCGGGAAGATCGACCCCCGCGTGTTTTTCAATCATCGCATTGTAGCGATGCGCAACATCACTGAAGTAGCTACAATGCTCTTCAATCTTGTCGGTCAAGATTGGTAACAGAGGATACAAATTAACGAAGTCTTTCACCACGATAGAAAAATTGTGGTAGACGTAGCGCTTCATAAAATTGAGGTTCTTTACTGGGTAAGTAAAAAACATACTATTGGGTAAGGTCGCGGTTTTTCCGGTGTAGTGATATTGCCCATGGTGCAGGTCGATCTCTTGAATCACCGTCGCCATCATATTGTGCTCGATAACTTCGCCGCACAGTTTACCGACCTCAATCCAGTCACCGACACGAAAAGAACGTGAGCTTGCTCTTTGAATCGAGCCTGTAAAACACAAAATTATCTCTTTGGATGCCACAACAATGGCAACCGCTATCGCCGTGACACTTAGAGCAAACTCGTTTATTTCTGATTGCCATAAAATAAATAAAATCAGTAATGTAACGGCAAAGGTGCCGTTCTTAGTTCTGGACATCCAGCTGCGCTGATCTTCAGAAAGAAAGGCATGGTCACCACGAATCATCGATAAAATGGTACGACGAATTAACCACATAATCACAAAGATCAGTGCGGTAAAAATCAGTTTATGAGTGAGAAGAAAATCGACGACTAACTGCACTTTCTCCATTCCACGGCTCCCTTAGAATTAAAATACGGCCTAGTAACGGGTAACCATAACAAATTATTTTGTCAGTTGTCCGTGTTCACTCAAGTACTTTTGAGATTACTCCTCTCTAAAGGCGCGATTCATGCTTTCAGTGATTGGCTTTATTAAATAACTTAAAGGCGTTCGCGGTTCAGATAAAATAAGCACTTCCGCGTTCATTCCTGAAGTTAAGCGGTGTTTGGCTACATCTTCTTGCGAAATTGCAATTCTAGCGAGGTAAAAATCCTCTTGGTTTTCTTGTGAAAGCTTATCCGCAGAAATCGTTAACACCGTACCGTCTAATGGTGCCAACGTTCTAGCATTCAGAGCGGTCAGACGAACATGCGCCTGCTGACCCGGGTTAACTAAATCGATATCCTGAGGATTCACGCGAGCCTCGACTAACAACTTATCGTCTTGAGGAACCAACTCTAATAGCGTTTCACCCGAACCAATCACACCTTTTTCGGTAAATACCTGCATGTTGACCACACGGCCTGCAATAGGTGCATTGATGGTTGTTCTCGCTACAATATCTTGGGCTGAGCGATACTCTTCACGGATGGCGACGATTTCCTTTTTGGTGTTTCGTAGCTCCTCGACAATCTCATTCAGTCTTTCAAGCTTCAACTCTTCAATTTGCGCTTGGTTTTCATCCAACCTTTTGCTTACTGTGAGTGATTGTCTGTCTAACTGACTTAAGGTACTCCGCACTTCCGCTGCAAGACGTTTGAGTTGAAGTAAGGTGGATTTACCCGAAAAGCCTTTTTGAACTAAAGCTTGGTTACTGTCTATTTCTTCGGCGATAAAATTGAGTCTTTCTCTCTCAATGACTTTGGTTTGCTGGAGGTTTTCTAGCTCCAAATTTGCCCCAGAAATACTCTGCTCAATGATGCTCAGCTTACTATCAAAGAATCGCTTTCTCGCTTCAAAGATCTTGTTTTGAACCAGTTGAGCTTCTTGGACGATATCGACGCGAGGAATACTTTCAAGATCATCAGACCATACGATCGTTGGCAATTCATCTAGCTCAGCACTTAGACGGTTTTCCTTCGCTAGAGTATGAATAAACTGACCACTTAATGAATCCAACTTCGCCATAGCTTGTCGCTTAGAGAGTTGAATTAATAATTGACCTTTTTCAACCAAGTCTCCCTCCTGCACGTACAGCTTTTCAATAATGCCGCCTTCTAGATGTTGAATTTCTTGTCGCTTAGTGAGAACAGACAAATCGCCATAAGCAATTGCAGCACTCTCTAATTTCGCTGTCGCAGCCCAGTAGCCTAGGCCACCAAGAAAAATACTTAGCGTCACCACACCAAGTAAAATTGGCTTTCGAAAGCTTAGTTTCGCTTGCGGACTAAAACGATAAACGGTTTCAGACGGATGTTGATTAACGGCTGGCAGTTGATTGCTCATTTCTTACCCTTGGAATATCTGTTCTTTCTTCGCCCATCAAGCGTTTTAATACTTCATCTTTAGCACCGTATAATTTGACTCGACCTTCAGCCAAATACAGCAATCTATCCATTTGTCGTAATGTACTCGGATTATGGGCAATGACGATAATCGTTGAGCCTTGCGCCTTTAAATGGGCAATCAAACGTTGATATGCAGCCTCTCCTTCACCATCAAGGTTGGCATTAGCTTCATCGAAAATCACAATAGGTGGATCGCCATAAACGGCTCTAGCAAGTGCGATTCTCTGCCTTTCTCCTCCAGATAAACCACGGCCATTTTCGCCAATAACGAAATCATAACCTTTATTTTTCTTGAGTATTAATTCATGACATCCTGCTAGTTGCGCCGCCTTGATGACTTTAGCGGGGTCTTCCTCTTTGAAGCGCGCGATGTTCTCCCGAATTGTGCCAGGAAACAACTCTACTTCTTGAGCGAGATAACCAAAATGGGCGCCGCGATCTTCCGATGCCCAAGTAGACACTTCCATACCATCAAGCGTAACCTTACCTGCTAATGGCTTGATCGTACCTAATAACAACCGAGCAAACGTCGATTTACCAGTACCAGAAGGGCCAATAACTCCGACAGCGACTCCGGGAGGAATAGATAAGTTGATCGATGAGAGTACAGTCTCTGTTGTGCCAGGATGGCGATAAGCAAGTCCAGTTAGTTCATAGTGTCCTTTTGGCTTTGGCAGTGGCATATTCGATTCATCTTGGCGCACGATTGTGTCGATTTCTTTTAGCCGTTTATACGCGCCTTTAGCAGACATAGCACTTCGCCATGTTCCAATCGCCTGCTCCATCGGCGAGAGTGCCCGACTCATTAAAATGGAACTCGCGATCATCGCTCCCGCAGTAATCTCATGTTGGATCACTAACCATGCTCCGCCTCCCAACAAAAAGATCTGTAGTGAACCACGTACAAACTTAGAAAAGTTAGCCATGTAAATGGACTTACCTGCCACTCGCTCTTCGAGCATATTGACTTCATTCACGCGCGACTGCCATTTCTCTAAAAACGCGTTCATCATCCCCATCGCAAGAATTGAATTGGCATTTTGCGTGGCTAGCTCGGCGTTGTTGATATGAGAGATCGCCCTAACTTCACTCTCTTGCATGGTTTTACGCGTCATTAGCTCATTGAGTAGCCCGAGACTAAACAATACGATAGACCCGAGTAACGCGATGTGACCCAATACTGGGTGCAATAAATATACGAACAAAATAAACAGCGGTGTCCAAGGCGCATCCAATAGTGGATAGGGTGCTTGGCTGCTCAAAAAGCTTTTGATGTTCTGAATGTCTCGCAGCGTTTGCGAGGTGTAACTCTTCCCTGTGTGCGATTGGTATTGAATGCTGCGCTTAAGCATAAAAGTGGACAGTTTGGTGTCCATCCAATAACCAAATGATTTACTCATTTGCGCGCGAGCGATATCAATAATCGACATGGTTAATAACGCGACAATCACGATAATAGTGAGCAAAAGTAGAGTATCGGTTGAATAGGAGGATATCACTCGGTTGTACACTTGAAGCATGTACAAGGGTATCGAGAGGACTAGTAAGTTGATAAAAAGGCTAAAAGCGATTAGCAAGCCCGCAAGCGTGCATAGTTTTTGTCTCACTTCTTTGAAAACCGTTTTTTGCACGACTATTTCCGTTTAAATTGAAAATGTAGGCGCTAGCAAAAGCTAGCACCTAACTTAAGACAGCCTCAAATACACTCTAGAATGACCGAGTTAGTTCACCTCAGCGTGACAGAGCCACACAAACTAAATCCCATTCTGAGTGATTTAAGTCATTTAGATTGCAAATAAATCCGCACCGTAAGTATTGATGTCAGTTTCGGTAACGCCAATGAGTTTCACGGTTAGATCAGCACCATCGGTAAACACGGCATTACCTACAGCATCATAGCTAAAGCTTAAATCACCGAAGTCTGTGACCGAGTCACTAATAATGTGCAAAGAATCTTCACCAATGGTGAAATCCACAACTTTTGCTTCGCCATGGCCACCAAACTTATCCGTGAACACAAACTTATCGCCATTGCTGCCGCCAACTAGAACATTATCACCAGAACCAGCTACAAGAATATCTTCACCGACGCCGCCATTTAGTTTGTTGTCACCCAACAAACCCAAAAGCAAATCATTACCTGTACCACCGCCGAGGTAATCGTTTCCTGTACCAGCCCTTAGGATGTCATCACCAGCACCACCAGTTAGGCGATCATCACCGTCGCCGCCGATCACATAATCGTTACCGCCACCGCCAACAAACGAATCATTACCACCAAAACCAATAAACAAGTCATCGCCGCCATCGAAATCAGCAAATTGGTTATTTACACCTGCATCGCCTAGATACGTGTCATTGTCACTTGTGCTCATTTTTATTCCCTCTTGTCTTAATAATTGAATAGACCTTTTATTCTATGTCTGAGTAGATTTGTAACAGACATGAGAAGTCTAATAGTCAACCGAATAGGAATAAGTTTGAATATGGGATGATATTTCAGACTGACATTTTAATAATAAATATAAAACTTAGTACTTTATAGAGCATTTTCTTTTTATTACAGTAAGTTAATACTAGTACTACAGATTTCGCCTAGCCCAACTTGTTGCTTGCGTACGGTTCTTTACTTCTAACTTTCTAAAAATATTGTATAGATGTGATTTAATAGTATGCTCACTGATAAATAAAGAATCAGCAATTTCCATATTTGAGCCTCCTTCTTTCAACATTTTTAAAACTTGAATTTCACGCCGAGTAAGCTCTACCTCGATAGCGGGCTCAATAATGCTATTCGCTTCTTTTCCTCGATAATAATTAACCAGCTGATCCAGTAATCTTCGAGACAGCCAATTATCTCCTTTTATTATTGCTTTTAACCCCTGACACACCTTGTCCATGGAGTCTCCCGGACCGAAGATACCCTTTACATGCGGCCATGAGGCGAGTTCTTCTGTGTCTAAGTCATAACCTAAATTAAGCATTATGGTTCCTAGTACTTTATTACTATCTTTTAAATAAACTAAAGTTTCGGATGGAATCTCAACTGAAAAATCAACAAGCAAAAAGTAGCGTTCCGGAATGAGTTCGTGATAACTAGGGTTTTTAGTATCTATGATCGTTATTTTAGTTTCTATATTTTTAGAAAGCATTTCCTTAAAGTTTTCACTCTGTAAACTTTGTTGAGTGAGCATTAGGACTTCAGGCTTTTCCATATACTGTTCCATAATGTTTCTCATACTTTCAGTGACTTAACATTCTTAAATTAGTCGTTAATCGTCCGCACTTAGTGTGATATGTAAGTGCTAGTCCACAGAGTAAAGTTATTTGCTACTTTTTTAAATTCCAAAGTTATTAAAAAGAGAATCAAAAAAAGTGTTTCTCATAAAAGAAACACTTTTAACACATTTAGGTCACAGTAATGATTAAGAATTCACTAAATTAAATAACGCAATATTTCAAGGACATTACACTGTTAACGAGTTATCCGAAATATTTTCTTTCGCCCAAATAAGTGCTTGGACTCTATTTTTTACTTCAATCTTCTTGAAAATATTGTGTAAATGAGTCTTTACCGTATTCTCGCTCACAAATAGTTTTTCGGCAATTTGTTGATTGGAAGCCCCCATAGAGAGAAAGGTAATTATTTGTTGCTCTCGTTTGGTCAAAATAGCGGGAACATTCTTATTTATCGGTTTGCAGTGGCGACGAAGGTGAGTAATGTATTGCTGAGAAAACTTACGGCTGAACCACATATCCCCCTGAAGTACCTTACCAATCCCAACTTGCAGCGTTTTTATATCATCAGAGGTATAGAAAATACCTGCTAGAGTACGCCAAGCAAAAAGATCTTCAGTCGAAATGGATTGATCACAATTAATTAAGATTTCGAGCGTATCTTTCTGTTGCGACTCTTTAAATTCCGAATAACGCCGAAAGATTTCATCAGTGATCACGCTGCAATCAACAATAATGGCTGACGCTAAAGGCGAATCTAACGCTCCTTGAATAAGAGAGTCTGGTGTGATTAGAGCAACACTAATACCGAGTTTGGTCTCCAATACATCTTTCAGCAGAGATGACTGCAGACTGCTCTCCGTGATTAAAATGACATTTCTTGTTTTTTGTTGCTCCATCCTGATCGCATTCCCTTGGTCGCTTTTATTGAAATACGCAATAGATTTAGATAGAGCAGTAGTATTGTCAAGTATGAAAATAACTAGTACTAATTAATAACTCATTGAAGTGTCAATAATTTTTAAGTGGCAAGTATGTAAGAGGTATTAGCATTTTTCAGGCATTAAAAAAGGGAGCATACACTCCCTTTTTTGTATTTGAGTTGGTGATTTTGTCGCGCCCGTTAGAGCCGAAACCTCACCCTAGCTTAGTGAACTGGAACAGAGTTTTTTTGGTTAAATTTACCAAAGTGTTGCTCTAACACTTCTGGCGTCAACTTACCTTCTGCTTCCAGCTTTTTTAGCTCAGCGACGATCGCTTTTTGCTCTTCTAGCGACGGCAGTTTTACTTCTGGCTCCTGAGCGGCTTCCTGAGAAATCTGCTCTAGTTCTTTTTCGAAGTCATTCATAGTACTTACCTAAATTTAGTTAGTGAACTTTTAAACTTCGGCTATTCTATCCAACTCTATAGCTTGAAGCTACCAACCATCTTGTCCAGACGTGAAGAGAGCGCTTGAAGATCACGACTTGCATCCGCCAGCTCTTCTGCCGTTGCCGTTGTCATTTCATTGATCGCGTTGATTTCTTCAATGTTTTGGTTAATGGTATGCACCACAGTGGATTGCTCTTCCGTCGCCGTCGCAACTTGCGTATTACGATCAGAGATGTCTGTAATTCGCTCAGAAATATTGACTAGCACTTCCACTGCTTCATCGGTTGAAGCGACCCCTTCAATAGTGACCGCTTTACCCGCTTCCATAGCACTTACCGCATCTTGTGCGTCACTTTGAAGTTGGTTGATCATCCGTTGGATCTCTTCTGTTGAGTCAGCTGTGCGTGACGCTAGGTTTCTGACCTCGTCAGCAACCACCGCAAAACCACGACCTTGCTCTCCAGCACGTGCAGCCTCAATCGCGGCGTTCAACGCAAGCAAGTTGGTTTGTTCTGATATGTCACGAATTACGCCCAGAATCGAGCCAATATCTTTAGTTGTCGATGCCAGCTGCGTAACGACAATATTGGTCGTTTCTACGTCATCAGCTAGGCGGCTAATCACCTCTTTGGCTTTCATAACCACTTCACGACCCGTTTGAGTATTGTCAGAAGCCTGATTTGCCGTATCGGCAGCAGTAGCCGCGTTCGATGCAATTTCGCTGATGGTCGCACCCATCTGGTTAATCGCCGCAACAACTTGAATGGTTTGATCACGTTGCTCTTGGCTGTTGTCATGTGTGGATGTTGCTTTCGTCGAAACACTTTCTGCCGCTTGACTTAATGAGCCACTGGTCAAAGCAACTTCTTTCATTGTGGCGTGGATCTTCTCAATAAATCCGTTGAAGCCTTTTGAAAGCTGAGCAATTTCATCATTACCCTGAATTTCAATGCGCTGCGCCAAGTCGCCTTCACCTTGCCCAAGGTCGGTAAAACGATCGGCAATCAGTCGAATTGGTTTAGTAATACTATTTGCCAACCATACGCCCATCAGAATGAATACAACGGCGACAATGATGGTCGTAAACAGCATTTTTTGCGCAGTAGCATTTAGGTCCGCAAAGACTTCATCGACAGGAACTACACCAATGACAAACCAATTCATTGAAGGAACATACAAACTGGAAACAAACGTGTCCTGCCCTTCAAAGTCCACATTAATCAAATTGAAGCTGTTTTTATTCAGCAGTGCACTCGCATCACTACCAAATAGCTTGGTGATAGAAGTTTGGTTTTTACCTTGTTGACGATGTATTTGAATCTCACCCTGTTCGTTAGTGAGGAACACATAACCCGTATCTTCAATTTTAAACCCATTGAGCAGCGCAACCATGTCGTCCATCGACTTTGAAAGACCTGACATTGATGTGCCATTTAAGTCTTGGTAGTTGGCAAACATTTTTACTTCGCCGTTTGCCTCTTGGAAAACGCTCACTGACGTTTCTTGACCAGAAGACGTAAAGCCAAAGAACCAAGCATCTTGAGTTCGATTCAGCTGACGCAAGAACCCGTTTTGATTCCAGTAATATGCCGTTTGACGATTGGCTACCGAAGCATCATTAAGTCCGTACTGGGATTTAACGTTATTGAGCTGCTGAACTAACTGAACTTCTACCGATGGGTCGCGGTCTGTATTAGATAGGGCTTCGACAATAAACTCGTTTGTTGCGAGCTGTTTTGCGGCTTGTTGCATCTCTACAACTTCGCGGTCAATTTCTGTATTGATTTGCTGCAGCATCGCAGGTAGTTCGATATCAATAAGACGGTGGCTCAACACATCTCTTGCATGACGCTGAGCCATAACACCAACGATAATTGTTGATGCTAAAACAGCAAACGTAATACCAAGTACAACCTTCTGTTTGATGCTCAAGGAATGAAGTTTCAACATATTCGGACCTTTTAAAAGAATCACTTGTTATTGGCCCCATAAGGGGAATCTGGTGCATATCTCATGACACGCACATCACAGAAACTTTATCGGCTCACATATACAAAACTAGAGGCATTTCTCACTATATTATGAAAAATAAATGTAACGCTCTGTCAGATAAGAACTTTCAGTGATAGCAAGTACTTGCAATTCTCTGCAGCGTCCCAATATTGAAAAGATAAATTGCGAAAGCGCATTGGAACTTTTTCCATCTGGAAAATGACCAATACTCAACACAAAAATCAAATGGATATCGAGAGTCCAAAGCATGCATAAATCTAACTTCGAAACTCTTCAGCAATACCTAGAGTCGCAGATCATTGGTCAGCAAGATCTAGTCAAACAACTGCTTGTTGCCCTTTTGGCCGATGGACATATTTTGGTTGAGGGCCCTCCTGGGCTAGCAAAAACCCGCGCAGTAAAATCACTCTCAGATTGTGTTGAAGGCGACTTCCACCGAATTCAGTTTACCCCTGACTTGCTGCCAGCCGATTTAACCGGCACCGATATCTTCCGCCCCGAAACCGGAGAGTTCACTTTCCAATCTGGTCCTATCTTCAATTCTCTTATCCTTGCGGATGAGATAAACCGTGCACCGGCCAAAGTACAAGCGGCGATGCTTGAAGCAATGGCAGAGAAACAAGTCACAGCAGGTCGCCATACTTACCCGTTGCCAGAGTTGTTTTTGGTCATGGCGACTCAAAACCCGATTGAACAAGAAGGGACTTATCCACTACCTGAAGCACAGCTAGATCGCTTTTTATTACATTTAGAAGTGGAATACCCAGATGCGGAGCATGAGCTATCTATCTTGCGTATTAACCGCGGTGAAGCAAAAGGCGAAACTACCGTCGAGCGGCCAATGTTAAGCCAACAAGATATCTTCACTGCGCGTAAAGAAGTGTTGGATATTCATATGGCAGAAACGATAGAGCAGTACATCGTCCGTTTAGTTATGGCAACACGTCGAGCCAGCGAATATGACACTGAGCTGGATAAGTGGTTGTCAATGGGCGTTAGTCCACGTGCCACCATCGCTCTGGATCGTTGTGCCCGCGCGCACGCTTGGCTTGCAGGTCGTGATTTTGTGTCCCCAGAAGATGTTCAAACCATGGCTTATCCGGTTTTGCGCCACCGTTTATTACTGAGTTACCACGCTCAAGCGGAAGGCATTACGGCAAACCAAGTCATCGATAAGCTACTAAATCTCGTTGGCAGTGCATAAGACGGGTGAGTGATATGTCCACAACGCATCCACTACCACCTCATGCAAATGGGGTGACATTAACCCTTGAAGAGCTGCTGCAATACCGCACTCAATCTGTACGTTGGTTGCCACCAGCACAAAGTATCTGGTCGCAAATGAGCGGTAACCATACCAGCCGCCAAAAAGGACGAGGTATGGATTTTATGGAAGTACGCCAATACCAACCTGGCGATGATATCCGCAGTATTGATTGGCGGGTAACTGCTCGTACCGGGAAAGCGCACACGAAGCTATTTGCAGAAGACAAAGAACAAGCTGTGATTCTTTACCTTGACCTGAGTCCTAGCCTGCATTTTGGGTCTAAGTATATGCTTAAGTCGGTTCAATTGGCCCACTTTGCCAGCGTGTTGATTTGGCTCACTTTGGCTAAAAAGGATCGCATCGGTGCGGTGATTGACGATGGACATCAATGTTTTGAGTTTCGCCCTTCCTCTCTACAAAAACAGGGGCTGCGGATTCTTAATGCTATCGTCGATACACATAACGCGCAGGTGGCTCGTACTGCCAACAACGAGGCTCGTACACTGCCGTATACTCAGGTGTTAGAAACACTTCATACACTGACACCTAAGGGCAGCGAACTGATTATGCTCAGCGACTTTGCCCACATAAGCGCAGCAGAGTTGACGCAGTTACGTCGACTAAAACAGCACAATAGTGTGAGGGCTATTCAGTTTTATGATCCTTTAGAAAGAGGTGAAACAAACTTTAGAGGTCAAGTAAAAGCCTCGGATGGACAACGTAGTCAATGGTTCAACTTTGGCTCCAAGGGCCAAAGAAAGGAACTCGAAACACACTTTACTCAACACCAAGAAACCATTAAACAGCAATGCCATTCGATGGCGATTCCATTTAACACGCTATCAAGTGGTTGGCCCTTGATTTCACAATTAAGCTAACAAACTGTACAAGCAGCATTTATTAAGCAGTAATAATAATGACAACAAACAACCAAAGCCTAGACCTTGAACCTCTGATTTTACCAAACGCTCCGGATTGGTTTCCGCTCGCTTGGGGATGGTGGGCAGTGCTTGCGGCCACCGTACTTTTCGTTTTCAGCATTTATCTTTATACGAAATGGCGTAAAAAACGCCTACGCGCGCAAAAGGCAGCCTTAAAACTTTTAACTCAATCTGTCACACCTCATACCCCTTCCTCTGCTCTAGAAATATTGCGTCAGGCGGCATTGAGTTACTTTCCGCGTGAAGAAATCGCGCCATTAACTGGAATCGCTTGGTATGAATTTCTCGATAGCCATACCAAAGAAACTCGATTCGTAGACAAACAACATCAGTGGCAAGAAGCGCTGTATCAGAAATCCTCTCAAGAAAATCATCAAAGCTTGGTCGATGATTGTGTCTTTTGGATAACTCACGCTTTGCCACCAAAGAAAAAGGCAAATAACCGTGACTGAGCAAACACTCATAACCGAACTTGCCCAATGGCTAAACATTAAATTTGTCTGGTGGTGGGCACTATTTTTGCTGCCTGTCCCCTGGTTGGTATACAAGCTCCTGCCACAAGAATCTCAACAAGCCGAGATCAAATTGGCGTACTTACCAACTAATGAGAATGGCAGCAAACCTAGGCAAGCCCTGCAAAAATCACTATCAATGGCGATCTGGGTTCTTCTTATCATTGCTTGTGCGCGTCCAGTTTGGTTTGGTGATCCAGTTGAGTTCCAACCCAAATATAGGGACTTGATGTTAGTCGTCGACCTATCTGGCTCGATGCAGCAAGAAGACATGGAGCTCAATGGCGAATACATCGACCGCCTCACCGCTGTCAAAAAAGTTCTGTCGGATTTCGTGGCAAAAAGAAAAGGTGACCGTCTCGGGGTTGTTTTGTTTGGCGATCACGCGTATTTGCAAACGCCACTCACTGCAGACCGTAAAACCGTCATGCAGCAGATTAATCAAACCGTCATCGGCTTGGTTGGTCAACGAACCGCCATTGGTGATGGCATTGGTCTAGGCACGAAAACTTTTGTAGACAGTGATGCTCCGCAACGAGTCATGATTTTGCTCAGTGACGGCAGCAATACTGCCGGTGTGCTCGAACCGCTCGAAGCAGCGGAAATCGCAAAAAAATACAATGCGACCATTTACACCGTAGGCGTAGGTGCTGGTGAAATGATGGTGAAAGAGTTTTTCATTACTCGCAAGGTTAACACCGCAGCCGACTTGGATGAGCAAACACTAACTAAAGTGGCAGAGATGACTGGTGGACAATATTTTCGGGCGCGAGATACTGATCAGCTCGAAAAGATCTACGACACGATCAACCAGCTCGAGCCCGTGTCAAGCGACACGCAAACTTGGCGTCCGCAGTCAGAATGGTTCCCATACCCATTAAGCGCTGCCTTCGTACTGTCGGTATTGTTATTCCTACTGAGGAGAAAACATGGCTGAGTTTATTTTCCTTAACCCTTATTGGCTTTTGGGGCTTATCGCAATCCCTATTGCGCTCTTGCTCAATCACAAATTTAGAGCAAAAAAATCGACACTGATTGCCCCTCACCTAGCTAAAGTGCTCGGACAAAACACGCAGTCCAAACACTATTTTATTCTCTGGGGCGTAGCTTGGGCGATTGCCTGTATTGCGCTAGCGGGACCAAGCTGGCAATCCAACGCTCGCCCAAGCTTTGAGTTAAACCAAAACCGCATTTTAGTGCTTGATATGTCTCGCTCGATGTTCGCTACGGACATCAAGCCTAATCGACTCGCGCAAACACGTTATAAGGCGCTGGACTTACTTCCTAAATGGAAAGAAGGGGCTACGGGTCTTATTGCTTACGCTGGCGATGCCTATAACTTAAGTCCACTGACGACTGATTCCAGTACGCTTGCCGTCATTATCGAGAATTTGTCACCAGAGCTAATGCCTTTTCAAGGGGCAAACCTGCCTTCCGCAATTGAATTAGCGCTCAACCAGTTCTCTCAAGCAGGTGTGCAACAAGGCGACATCATCGTGTTAGCTGATGACCTTGATGAGTCAGAACTGTCTCGCGCGTTGAATTTAGTCGAAGGTAAAAACATTCGGATCTCTGTTCTTGCAGTAGGAACCGCTAATGGTGCTCCCATCGCCCTACCCGATGGTTCTCTTTTAAAGACTGCACAAGGCACAACTGTCGTAGCGAAAACAAATCTGAAGAATTTACAAATACTAGCAAAGAAAACAGGTGGAATTTTTGTTCCTATTCAGCACACCAATCGCGATGTTGAGAACATTTCGGCCTTTACGAGCAACGTTGGCAGTCAACTTTCGGCCAAGAAGAGTGAAGAAGTGAGCACTGACTCTCGCTTAAATGGTGGCTTTTGGTTGCTGCCGCTATTACTTCTGCCTGCAGCTTTACTGTTCCGACGCGGCCTGATTTGGATGCTTGTGGCAACAGTAATACCGATGACTTGGACACAACACGCCGAAGCAAATCCGTTCTTAAATGCCGATCAACGAGGAGCGGAACTCTACAAGCAAGGTGAGTATGAACAGGCGCAAAACCTATTTACAAACCCAAGCTGGAAAGGGGCAGCCAGTTACCAAAAAGGTGACTACGAAGCCGCTATCGAAGCATTTTCTCATGACTCCTCTCCTAACGGCCGCTATAACCTTGCCAACTCTCTGGCGCAAAATGGTCAATTAGAAGAAGCGGCAGAGCTTTATAAAAAACTGCTTGAAGAAAAGCCTAACTTTGAAGCTGCAAAGAAAAACTTGTCGGTTGTGGAACAGAAGCTGAAACAG